>NZ_VFIY01000019.1 GCF_006385175.1 Emcibacter nanhaiensis | reverse complement strand
ACATCGGCAACGCCTATGATCTGACCACCAAGCGATATCTCCGATCCTCTGAGACAATTGGGGTATCCGCTACCGTCCAACCTTTCATGATGTTCTCCAACCATGCGGACCACTGCCGGGCTCACTTTTAACTGATGAAGGACATCTACGCCAACCTGGACATGTGTTTTGACCAACTCATATTCCTGGGGAGATAGCTTTCCGGGCTTGGATATAAAACCCTGTGGTATCGCCTGTTTACCAATGTCGTGAAGGTAGCCGGCCAGCTTTATCTTTTCAATCTCACCTGGCAGAACGCCAAGCCTTTGGGCGATCCGGGCAGCTAGTTCGGATACCATGATACAGTGTTCTTTTGTGTACAGATCACTTAGTCCGATAAGAAGCAGTACAGTATTCTTAACGATCTCATCAGTGTCTGAATTAAATATTGAATAGTTATCAGTGTTCATTTCCCCAATACCTCTGTATACCATGAAGGAAGAGACCAGCTTAAGGCGTGGGAATTAATATCTACAAAAATTCACTTAAAATTTTAAGGATTTTTCCTGGTGCTATAATGTGAGGCTGATTTTTCTGATTGCTGCTTGATGAACTTGTTGTTCTGGCTCATCTCTTCCTGGGATATTGACGTTCTGTATGATTTGACAAGAAACAGACTACGCCAGTCATGATAATGTTGACAGTCACGCCATCGTCAGAAAAGGGAAGGTTTAAGGCACAATAGTCAAGATAGTCTTTCTTCGACCAGATGAATTGCCCCCTGTAGAGGTAAGGTATTTTATTCTCAAGCATCCAGTTATATCGCTCGATTACTCCAGACATGACAGGAAGCTCATCAAGATATCTTCCCGTATAATCCTCCCCTACACCAGTGACTGTTTCGGAACCGACCAGTCGATACTTGTATCTTCCGGTCTCGGGCTCTATATCAACCATAGAGATATGTGTCAGCAGTCCAGGAACATCAATGGGATCAAAATCCGTTCGGCTTGGCATGGGTTTTGACCCCCTGATTTTGTCCCAGTAGGAAAACAGTTCTTTATGGACATCATATTCCAAGTCGGATAGCTGAACGGGGGCTTTAAACATTGGAAAAAAGATACCTTTACTATTATTCATGCCCCATTTTACTTTAGGGATCTATTGATATAGGAACGCGAATCCAAACAGACCTGACAGTATAATATCATTCCCTAATAATAGAAAATCCTCTCAAGATTGCTGCTGCCCTTCACACCCCCACTGCGGCCTTCTCCGAAACCGAGAGATATGGTGTAGGCGGGTCAGGTCGACTCTGGAAAGAGGTAAACCATAGCGGCCATTATGATATCAACAGTTTCTCCGTCGTCGGAAAAAGGGAACGTTATAGACCGATATTCAAGGAAGTTTTTTTCCGACCATTCAACGTTGCCTTGGTAGTAATAGGGGATCTTGTTTTCAACGATCCAATTGCAACGTTCCACAACTCGGGAAATGACGGGAATACTATCTACATATTGACCTGTGGGATCTGCACCCAAGGCTTGTACTGTTTCCGATCCAAGCAGCCGGATCAGATACCGACCTGTAGCTTGCTCAACATTCACCATAAGGATATGTTTCAACACATTGGGCACCTCTGTCGGCTCGAAATCCTTTCGGCTTGGCATGGATCGGTTGCCTCTAATTTTGTTCCAATATTGAAACAGGTTCCTGTGAACATCATGCTTCAGGTCCGACAGCTCAACCGGATATATAAACATGTTACTACCCCCTTACAAAACCACTAACTTTTTGCCGGATATACACATTCTCATCCAGCCTCTGCAAATTCCGGAGACCATCCACTTCAGAAAAGCCGATCCGTCAACAATGAGATAAATTTATTTCCTTCTCCTAGTCTGCCAAAAGCGTCACTATGTCTTTCGAGAGTTTCCCGGCCATTTCATTGAGGGCCATAGCGGCGCCTTGTAATTCCTTCGAAGCGACTTCAGTATCATCAATGTCCTTGATGACGTCACTCAGCTTTGCCGAGGCATTTTTTGCCCGCTCGGCTTGCTGTTGCATGTTCCGGCTGATCTCTGCGGTAACACCGCTTTGCTCGTTCACAGCATCATTAATACTGCCACAGGACTCGCTTACCGTCTGAATGGTGTCGGAAATATTCCGGATTGCTTCTACCGACTTCTGCGTGGACTCCTGTATGCCTTCCACTCTGCTGGTAATATCTGTGGTCGCGTCGGTGGTCTGGGTTGCCAGACTTTTTACTTCGTTGGCGACAACCGCAAAACCCTTACCGGCTTCCCCGGCCCGCGCAGCCTCGATCGTCGCATTAAGGGCAAGCAGGTTGGTTTGCCCGGCAATATCCTCGATCAGCTTTATGACTGAACCAATTTCTCCGGCCGCAACATCCAGCGTCTCAATCGTTTGTGAGGTGGTTCTGCTCTGATCCACAGCCTGTTTAACATACTCCATGGAATGATCAATTTGCCGCTGGATCTCGGAAATGCTGGCCGTCATTTCCTCGACAGCCGCCGCCACTTCAGTGACACTCTGGGAAGTCTCGTCAGCCTCCTTGACAACCTCGGTCGTTTTTTCATAAGCGGAGGCTGCCTGCTTGCCCAGCAGATCTGAAGTCATTGTCAGCTGGGTGGCTGCCGAGGCAACCTGCGTGGCTATAGATTGCAGTTCTTTCTCTGCGCGGTCCTGACCGGTAATAATATCCCAGGACAACATGACCCGGCGGTATTTACCTGAATCCCCAAAGATGGGATAAACCCGCAATAGCAGGACTTCCTCTCCCAGCTTGATACGCGCCAAGTGAGGAAGATTTGCCGGCATTTTGACAATATCGCGCTGAACCTTCGGGGTTTTGTGAAAAATGTCAATGGAACTGCCTTTTATGTCCTCTGCCTTGACCGGTAGCAAATGCTCAACTTTTCGCAGTGTTTCCAGACTGGTGCTGTTGACATAATTGATTTCAAAAGTTTCCGGATCGCAGGTCATGATATTAAGGGGCATCCTGTCCAGCATATTCAAAAGCTGCCTGCTTTCCTCTTCAGCTTTCACTTTGTCGGTAACCAGTGACCAGGTAAGCAGAAAATGCTCCTCGTCCAGATCCTGCACCAGCAAATCCAGAAATTCCTCCCCCAGTGGAATAGTGGTCGAAAAGGGAAGATTATCCGGATCATTAAGAATCTGCCGTTGATGCGCCGGATTTTTATGGAACTCATCAATACAAGTTCCAATCAGGTTTTCAGCCCTGATGGGAATCAGATGTTGCAGTTTCTTGAGTGTTCTGATGCTGGTCTGGTTTGCTTCGATTATAGTGAGCGTTTCCTTGTCACAAACCATCACATTGACGGGCATTCTATCTATCATTTTTTTGTGCCGACGAAAGATGGATTGCTCTTCAGAATCTTCTTCACTGACCGAAATGATATTGTCGTTTTTACGCGTGCTCTTGAACATTGAAATCCTTTTTTGAATGCTGTGATCAACCCAACTGAATTACTTTGTTTTTGTTTTGTAAAATGCTCGGATCTTCACAATGCATGGAAGACAGCCAATGACCATTGAGAAGACCGGGTACTAGCCCAAATCTTAAGCTCCTAGAAAACCGGCAAGCAATAAACAATTTCTTACTGGAATGGTCCGCTGCGCATTACGAATATCAATATTCGCAAAGTGAATATAGTAACTTGATTGAAGGTATCCGGTACTGCGTGTGCATCAGACTTTAGGTATCGCTTCTGGAGCGTATCGCTTCCCAAGCCACAGAAACGGCAAGCCCTGATCCATTATTTCCTTCGCGAGAGCTAAGTTCCCATTTGGAAATGCACCACAGAAGATAACCGACAAGATTTAGGTGATATCCAATTTGCGAATTACACTATCCAGAACGCGCACCATGTGAGTTTATTAATGTTTTGTTTATTTCTGACTGTTTTCTTAGGAATATTAGAAACACAAATGATCTGCAAAAAATTCATCCTGAAAAAAGCAAGAAAGCGACCGGAAGAAAATGAATTGTAAAGAACTATTCATTCAGGAGATCCAGGCCAACCAATAGTTTTTCTCCCTAATACCCTGAAACTTTAGCCACTCAAGATTTCTTGAGTGGCTTTTTTTTATTTTGTTCGTCAAGAAGAGACGGGACACCAAAAACACCTGTAAAAACAAGCTTCCTCTTTTCGCCTAACGTCGTTTTAGCGCCTGATTACGCGTTTCAGAAGGACGCTCTCCGTAAGCGGAAAAATATTGGGCAGAAAAACGCCCCATCTGCGTAAACCCCCATTTCAGGGCTACCGACTTGACCAGAAGATTATTACTAGGATTAGAGAGATCTTTATGTGCGGCAGCCAATCGTATAGACTGGAGATACGCTTTTGGTGTCGTCTCCATATAATGGCGAAATCCATATTCCAGGCTGCGAACGCATACCCCGACCTCATTCGCAATTTCACCGATTGTCAACGGCAAACCCATGTACGCATGCATATAATCAACGGCCTGCCTCACGGCACGTTGCGCTTGAGTCTCGTAGCGTGAATTTTTGCAACGAGTACGTAAAAAATGTTCCAACAGCAGATGGAGGGTGGCTTCCTGATAAAGAGCATAGGCTTTAGAACTTTTTGTAGGAAGACCGTCGTCCATACCCAGTACAAGGATTCGTATGCTCTCCCTGATAACGCGCCCATGCTCGGAGGAAAGATCGATCGTAGGCTGATAATCTGAGGCCTCAAGAGCCCCCCCCTCGTTCAAAGAACAAAGCACTTGATCAACAATCGATGGATTAAATACAACACTACCAACAACAATTTCCGGATCTGGGACGATTTCAATTTCGTCAAGGATATGGTTTGAAGCCACCAGGGCAACATTGTTTGCACAGATAACATCCTCACAGTCAACCCGCGCGCGAAACCCTCCCCCGGATATGGGAACCATAAGCCTCAATGCATGGTTTTCGTCGTTATATTTGAGTTTAAGTCCCGATTGATGCTGTGTACAAAACACCGTAATATCCTCGTTACCCTCAAAGATTTTTTCTTTGTAGGTGGAATTCTTTGTCCCCCCCAACGGTTTTAGTGTAATCCAGGGAAAATATTTCTTTGTTTTAGATACAAGATGATCAAATTCCAGACCGGGGGATGATTGTTCTATGTCAAAGGCCATTTTTTAATACAATAACTATTTTACTATTCCTCTATCGGCTAGATAGTCTTGAAGATTATTGCGGTGCACTCTACAAGTAAATCCGCCAGATAGCCTATCCCGGGGAGTAGTCATTATGGAAGAAAAAAGAAGATCTGCAAACGTGCGCATTTTCTGTGTATCACGAGCCCAGCATTCACATCAGATCGCAAACGCAAGGAGAGTCTAGTTCCCTGGTACACTATCAATGGAAACCCCCAATCTCTATAACTGGACGCTCCACTGAATGACGTGGCGTTTAAGTTGGCTGCCCGGGTTGGATTTGTACGGAAGTTGTACCCCTAATTCTGCCCCCGCGACATAGTCAAGCCAGCCATAGTCTGTTTCAGTTGCCTCATTGTGGGATCCGCATCTTCTAAATAGCGAGAAGCCACATTGTCTAACTTCCCCAATAGCCGTCAGTCCAGATCAAACTTTCCGAAAATTTAGTCTGATAACTCCGACTGGTTGATTAGAATCTTGATAAAAGCCTCCAGTTCCGGTGCTAATTTAGCACTACGACGGTAGGTGAGGCGAATATCTGCGCCGATACGAAGGTCAGATGGCCGGATAGACCGTAATTTACGATTCCGTCCCCAGTTCTCCGCATAGGAAGAGGGAAGATAGGCGATATACTTTCCAGATAGCGCCAGATTGGCAAGCGCTTCGATATAGGGAGAGGATATTGCGGGGCTGAGTCCAATCGACAGGTCGAGTGGTGGATAGGTAGAAAAACTTGCGTACTCTGCACTTAACAACATCTGGTCCGTGATATCCGCGTCGTCAATATCAAATAGAGGGTGGTGCTGGGAACAATAAAGCTCAAAATATTCGACAAAAATATTACGGTATACGAACTGCGGAATTTTTTTCTCGTCGGTACCGATTGCAGCCCGAATTCGACCATCCATAATGCGTTCTTCAAGTTCATGGGATGCCCCAACCATAATATCTACGGTCAAGTCAGGGTAGAGCTCATTCAACTTTCGGATTGCCTGTGGCAATTTGAAATTCTTGTCAAAGGAAATATTGTCAACAATACCGATCCTCAGGGATCCTGCAATCTGCCCCTTGAGCCGCGATGTTTCAATACGAAAATCATCCATAGAAGCGAATAGCTTTTCAGTTAGAGCCAACACTTCCTTGCCGTAGTTGGTTAACCGAAAACCTTTGACGCCGCGCTCACAAAGCCGCATGCCCAGCCGTTCCTCCAATTTCACCATATTCATGCTGATGGCGGACTGCGTTGCCCCCAGTTCTTCCTGCGCAGCGGAGAAGCCCCGGTGGCGTGCGACCGACTGGAAAATCCGCAAAAGTTTCAGGTCAATATCCTGTATCCGCAAAGGGCTTTCAACTTCCTGTTTTTAGTCACAAATTGTTACGCACCCCCCCAGCCAGGTCAAGCGAAATTCTGGCGCCCCGCTCAGACAAGGCCAAGTCGTTTGCTGATATTGTTGCGCTGAATTGCTGAACTGCCGCCAATCACCGTCATCAGATGCAGCATCGGAATATAGCGCTCTAGATCATATTCGTCTGCAAACCCGTAGGCGCCGAGGACTTTCTGGCACTCCATGCCGATTTTCTCACACTGTTCTGTTACGAACAGCTTGGCCATGGAAGTTTCTGCAGAACAGGGTTTTCCTTGCTGTGCCAGGTCAGCGGCATAATAAAGGACCTGGCGACAGGCAAGAAGGTTTGTCTGCGCTTCTGCAAGCGCATGCCCCACCGCCTGGTGCTGCGCGATCGGCTTGCCAAATTGCTTCCTTTCCTTTGCATATTGCCAAGCAATATCAACACAGGCCAATGCTGTGCCATAGGCGAGCGCTGCAACCTCGAGTTTTTCCACGTCCAAGGCGGGGCCCGCCAGCAGCGGCCAGCCTCTGTTCCATGCATCCATACCGCCGACAATATTTGTTGCCGGCACACGTACCTCTTCAAAAGTCACGTCATATGTGGGAGCGTAATAGAGCCCGGCATGGGGGATTTCCTCAATAGTAACACCCGGAGTTCCCTTGGGGATCAAAACGAAGGATAGATTCTGGTATTTTGGAGCGTCTCTGTCCGAGCGAACAAGACAGTAGATATAGTCCGCTTGCTGCGCCATGGTACACCAGCGCTTACTACCATTGATAATCACCACATCACCATCCTTTGAAAGGTCTGCTGTGGTCTTCACATTGGCAAGATCGGCGCCGATATCTGGCTCCGAAAGGCCATAGGCAAACATCACCTCGCCCGCCGCAAGCTTAGGCAAAAGCATTTTTTTCTGCTCTGGTGTCCCTTTTTCAGAGATATTGATGCCGCCGTAGAAAGCGCAGTGTATATAGGGACCGGCCATTGGACCGGCAAAGCGCGAAAGCTCTTCAATAACGGCAATTGCAGCAGGAATATCGCAACCCAGCCCGCCATATTTCTCTTCCACTGTCAGACCACAAACGCCCATCTCCCCCAGTTTTGCAAAAACAGCAGGATCATATATATTGGCCTTGTCCATAACGCGCATGCTTTCTGCACTCAGTGTAGCCGACGCAAAACGGCGAATGGAATCCCGCATCATGCGGATCATCTCTGGCTCGTCGAAAGTATCACATATCATCTCGGTTTCTCCCGGCTTTGACGTCAGTCACTGCGGCGTTGTTTCAAATATTCGGATGGCGTCATGTTGTACACATGGCCTAACTCGAAGGTGTAATAGCCGTAACCCAGTAGGTTCTGTACATCGGCACTAAAGCCCATCAACGTATCCGGATCCATTGACACATAGTAATTTTCCACCTGCCGCAGCCATGAATGGCAGTAGCCAATATGGAAATATCGGCGCACCAGGTCTTCTGTAGTATTCGCGCCGCCACCATGCAAAAGGCTGCCAAGAAAAATCAACACAGAGCCCGGCTCCATCTCAAGCTGAAAACTTTCAAAATCCTTGTCGCTGATATCAGAGTAGTCAGGCGTCCCGTCCTCGTTATATTTCGGCGGCACTTTCGCATCGGGCCATTTGTGACTGCCGGGGACTATGACTGTCCCTCCCGCCTCGGGAACAAAATTCTGTAGCGCCCATAACGTAACCAGGCAAAGTTCCGGACGGGGTTCCGGCACCGGCCAGGTGACATCATCCCGGTGTAGTGCTTGTTGAGGTGTGCCGGGATGCGATTCAATGACCTGAAAGGTATTCAGTGTAACGTCTTTCCGCGCTGTGCCCAAAACCTTTGCAACGACGTCGACCACCACGTCATTGTTGATATATTTGGTTACCCCCGGATAGCGGGCGGGTAAATTTGTGGCGAAATACATGGTTTCTGGCATCAGGCCGTCCAGATCATCCATGCCGCCACTGCCTGTTTTCCGCTTTTTTTCCTGCTCTATGGCGTCATCAAAACTGTGATTCAGTGTCTCAATATCCTCGGTCGACAGGACGTTTTCGATAATAATACCGCCATCTTCCCTGACGGCTGCCACCATATCTTCAATGGGTGTCTCAATAGTAAAACGCTGAAGGCTCATCTTCTTACTCTCCGATTTGGTGAAATCAACGGGCGGTTATTTCCGCTCCAGATCTTTCAGGATCATTTTATTAAAGCGGTAGTGGAGTTCGTCCCAGAATGGCGAATAAAATTTTTGCGTGAACACCGGCGAACGGCGCGCACGCTGCACCGCCTCACAGATAGCGCCGTCTTCAACAGAAGCGCCATCAAAAGCTGACACCAGAAACTGCCGCATTTTCAACAGCGCCGGATCAGCAGCTACATCCTTGTGAAACAGGATCGCCTGTCGTTCGCGAATATTCTCTGGACCATGTGGCAACACCGCCGTTATCTCGATAAAGTTTGGCGCAAAAGAGATATAGAAATTTGGGTAATGCGTGCCAAAACACTCCCGGTGCGGCGGCACATCACCTTTCCCAAGATGAGCGATATCCATATGCGGATAGGTCGCCGCAAAATCTTCAGCGTCAAAGCCCAGCGCCAGCAGCCCTTCGTCGACAATATTCTCAAAGGACGGCACTCCGTCTTGCTTGATGCGCGGCACTTCCGGCGAAACCATATAGAAATCATGAACAAAATTCTCATGCAACACATTGAGCGCGGAATTTTCATAAAAGGTTTTCCAATTGCATCGCCGCTCATGGGTCGTGACGATAGGAATTCCCTCCCCGTCCAGCCCAGGCGCAACAATACTCAGGTCATACTCTGAAAACTGCCTCTCAATGGGCGCGGTGAAGGTTCCAAAGTCCTCCGGATCATCGTCCAGATTGACAAAGACGGTTTCCAGAAAGGTACCAACATGGACAGGGACCAGGTCGACATCCCTACCTTTCAAAGCGTCCAGGTTGCCTTCCTGCGTCCCATCCCAGTAGGGTATCGCCACCAGCTTTCCAGTCAGATCATATTCCCAGCCGTGATAGGGGGAAATAAGCCGCTCAAGACCTGATTTCGGACTGAGCACAAGCGGGCATCCATCATATGGGCAGACATTATGGAAAACACGAATAATCCGGTCCTGCCCCCGGACCGCAACCAGCGGCATACCGCAATAGTCGACCGGGAAGGCGTCGCCTGGCGACGGAACATCAAAAACAAAGCATAGTGCCGTCCAATGGCGCATATAGATGCGCTCAATTTCCAGCGCGAGAAAGTCAGCAGATGTATAGGCAATATTTGGCAAGGTCCTCGCTTCAGCAATAGGCCTCCTCACCGATTCCATCTCAACATCTGACAGAAAATCTGATATAGATTTATTCGTCACTTTCATCCACTCCGATCATTATGTTCATACCATTTATCCGACTTTATCCCTTATTTTAAAAAAGCAGAATATTGGCATTTCCATGTACACATAAGAAAAACTACTGTTTATCGGTCCCATTTTCCGAGATAGCGATCAACGATTTCCAAAAGGCGTTCCCGCCCGAAGCTTTCTTCATGACCTGCATGCACAATCCTGACCGGCAGCTCCCGCAGTCGCTTCATGGTATCAACATAGACACTCATATCCGAACCAGGTAACTCGGCCAGCAAGGGGCCGTCGTAGATGGCATCTCCAGAAAAAAGGATTTCTGTTGCTCTCTCATAGAGGCCAATGCTGCCCGGTGAA
Organism: Emcibacter nanhaiensis; assembly: GCF_006385175.1. Classification (NCBI taxonomy): domain Bacteria; kingdom Pseudomonadati; phylum Pseudomonadota; class Alphaproteobacteria; order Emcibacterales; family Emcibacteraceae; genus Emcibacter; species Emcibacter nanhaiensis. The sequence goes on along the minus strand of NZ_VFIY01000019.1, from coordinate 43,686 downwards.
TGGCCCGGCAAATGCAGCACCTCAAAAACTCGATTACCAAGGTCGATGACATCACCTTCCTTGACACAACGACCGGCACAGGTGCCGATACTTTTCTGACATTCTGCCCGGAAGCCTTCGTGGGGCAATGCTTTGAGAAAACTGCCATCCTCCAGCTCGTACCCGGCTTCGCGAATATGGGCAAGATTGGCGGCATCAATTTGATGTGTTCCCAACGCTATACTGTCTTCCGCAGTCGCCATTGCCTCATATTCACATTCATGAATTACCCGATCCTCGAATTCATGCATGCCGCCCATATGATCGAAATGAGCATGCGTGGCCACCGCCGTCACCGGGTGCTCAAATAGATCCTTTTCCGCCTCGCGCAGGCTGACAATGCCGAGCCCGGTATCAACCAGCATGTCCCGGTCTCCCCCGCGGACATGCCAGATGTTACATCTAATGAAAGGAACGACATGAGGTTCGGTCAGGTACGTGACACCGTCACCGATCACACGTCTTTCGAACCATTTGTCAGCAATGCGGATCATGCGCCCTCTCCTCCGCTAATCTCTTCGGTCAGGAAGCCAAGCCCGGCCTTTACTGCGCGTTTCCTGGCCGTCTTTAACTCGCGGCCGATAATGAATTTCATGGCTGGTACGGTAATCATTGTCGGCGGAAAGGTCTTTACTTTGTGGTTAACAAACCATAGATCGCAGAGACCTGACTTTCTACCCGCTACCAGTTCGGCGAGGATCTTGCCGTTCAGATGGGTTAGCGACACTCCATTACCATTACAGCCGACAGACGTGAAAATCCGTTTGCTGTTTCCAAGCGCTCCAAGATGGAAAATATGGTCGTAGGTCACAGATGCCGGACCGCCCCAATGGTGGGTTAGCGTAAGGTCCTTTAGTCCAGGGAAGAAATGGGGCGTCTGCTTTTTTAGCGTCGGATTGTAGTTAGGGTGGTACTCCCGGCTAATGTCATCACCATCCGGTATTCCGAGAAAGCGGTCACTGCACCAGTGGATGCGACCGTCTGACGTCGGGTTGCCAAAGTGCGATGCAGGCCCAAAGGAGTACACGGCATTCCTCTTTGTCCAGCCGACACTATCCCATTCGTCGTTCGTCAACGGACGGGAAATAGTATTGTAGGCGATGACCGGACGCTGGCTACATTTCAACGCCTTGCCTGGCACCCCCGGCAAGAGGTGCGTATAGCCATTCGTGGCAACAATTAGTCGATCCGCCTTCACTGATCCCGACGGTGTTGACAGATAGACAGCATTTTCTTCTTCTCGAATATCTATCACTGGCGACTGCTCATAGACTGCAGATCCTAGCCTGCGTGCCAAGTCCGCCAGTGAACGCGCGTGCCTGACCGGATGGATCAGGGCCAATTCTTCATCCCACAGCCCCTTGGAAAACAAAGGCGAGCGCACGACTTTCTGCACCGCATTTTCCGACAGTTCTGTGACTTTCTGGGAACGCCCCAGTTTTTCGCAGAACTCCATATACTCATACATATCCGGTTCATATTCGCCGGTCACGGCAGGACGTAAAAGTCCCGTTTCCCGGTATTCTGAATCAAGCGAATGACTATTGGTCAAATCCCGCACGTAACCATACGCCTGCTGGGCATATTGATAGGTTTCACGCAGCACATCCAATCCTTGCTTGGCATAGATGTCTCTATATGTGGTTAGGTTAGGCCAAACCCAACCTGAGTTACGTCCGCTGGCACCGAATCCAATCGCTTCCTGTTCCAGTACAACCACAGAAGTAGAGGCATCCAGCTCCTTGAGATTTATGGCGGCACTCAGTCCTGTGAAGCCGGCACCAATAATGGCTACATCCACCGTTAGCGACTGGCTCAGGGGAGCGCCGGGCGAATAGGTTCCATAGTCGTCGCTCCAAAAGGAGCGGTGGGGAAAGGCAGGACGACCTGAAGCCGAGCCTTCTGTCGCAGAATTAGTCAACGGATACTCCTGTTACATGAGTGTCAGATTTTTTTCTTTGCTGGACCAAATAACCAAGCACAAGAAAGAGCACGATGGCGCAAAGACCTGACGCCGCAAATTCCATGGAAAGCGCCGGAAATCCGCCTGCTTTTAATGTAAAGCCGGCGATAGTCGGGCCGATGGCGTGGCCACCAACAATCATTGATCCAATAGCCGCAGACACAGCTCCAGTGCGCCCAAAAACAGTGGATAGTCCGATCGCAAAAGGAGTGATTGCCGCGAAAAATATCACGAAACAGAATGCACCTAGGACATAGGGAACTGCTGTTGTGGCCATAAGGCTCACCCCCCCTGAAATCGTGGTAAGAACAATCAAAACCAGAAGCGGCAATATCCGACCATATCGATTACCAAGAAAGGCAGGGATGCCTGCCCCCAGAATGCCGAGAAAGATTGTCGCGGAAAGGATCATCGCCACACTGTCTAGGTCCATACCAATCGATGTCCCCTTGCGCTCGATAAAGGAATACCAAAAAGATTCACCAAGCGTTACCATAAACATTGCAGCCATCAGCAGGACAACCATCTGTGCAATCTTACTATGAAATAATGCATTGATCTCACTGGCACTGGCATCCTTTTCCCTTTCAGTCGGCAGCCAGTGAGCAACCGGCAGGGCAAGCAACGGCAAAAGAGCTAGAAATAAGAAAGGCCCTGCAGAGGCACTATGACCAATGGCATAGGCGATAATGGGAATGGAGATTGCCCCTATTAAGCCGCGACCTACCTGGACCAGAGCATATAAACGATCCGGTTTTTTGACATGAGTAACAGTGGCAGTCCCGGTCGCCAACGCAATGCCCTCACCAAATCCGACCAGCAGCCGCGACACAAGCAAGAGAGAATAGCTTTCCGCCACCGCAGAAATCAGGTTCCCAAGGATAATAACGACAATAGTTATATATATAGCCCGTGACGTCGAACCAATCATCGAAACAAAACGCGACATCAGCAGTGAGGAGAGAGCAATTGTCGTAACCTCCACAGAGGCGACAAAACCGGCCTGGACTTCATCCAGACCGCGGCCATCAATCAGTGCTCCAATCACAAAAGGAATGACATATAAGGGCCAATAACCCAGACCAGTCACACCGGCCATTGCCAGGGATTCACGAGCAAATTCGCCCCAGTTTTCCTTACGGTGCATATGAGTTACTTTCAATAAGGGAGATAGCCTGAAGCGACGGTACTATGGGCGCCAGCTCCGTTTCAAAATGTTTCCAGCGCCCCATGGATGTCGAGTAAATTGGTTTACGCACTTGTACGGCACTCGCCGTTGTCACTGCACTTCGGTTCTTATGAAAGTCAAGACAGGCGGGATCCCAGGGTAATCCACAATAGTCCAGAAGCCCACGCGTTGCCCCTTCCTGGTCCTTGATAATATCTTCATAGGCCACCACATATAAGCGGTCTCCAAATTCTGCCTTCCAATGATCCATCAGCCTGTAATGTGCCTGCATATAACGCTCAATGTCCTGGAGGCTATATGACCAGGCATAAGCCTGATTGAACAGCGTAGTATATATTGCCGTCGCTGCATCCAGGGGATCGCGTTTCAAATAAATTATGTGTGCTTCCGGCAGCGCCTGCAAGATCAGGCCAATGTAAAGATAGTTCAAGGGCATTTTGTCGATGAACACGTCAGAGTCCGGCGCCCGTTCGGCGACCATTGACAAATAACGTTCCCCCAGTTGGGCAAAATCCAGTTTCAGACTATCGGAAATCGCCTGTACACGGCGGATTGGCACACCTCCGCTCAATGAATTCAGCTCTGACATCATCGCACTTGCAAAATCGTTCAATTCACCTTTGGCCCCAACATAGGGGTGAGCAGCGAGGATCTGTTCCACGAGAGTGGTGCCTGTTCGCGGGAGGCCGAGGACAAATATGGCATTGGCGCCTCCCCGACCAGGCGATGCTGTACGAAATGCTTCCGCCCGATGACATTTTATGATCTGTTCAATCGCGCCGATTTCCTGATCAAGGCTGTAATGGGTCTGCGCCCGCTTCAAAAGTGCCGCCTCGGTGTAAGCGGTAAAGGCGGCGCCAAAGTCGCCGATATCTTCCAGTTCCTTTCCAAGCGCAAAACCAAGCATCACCTTGCCCCGCCAATCCGGCCCTGCCGCTTCCAGCATTCCCTTGAGCCGATCTATATGGTTGTTTCCCCTGGTTTGCCGACGGATAGAGGCAAGACCATGATGCGCTTCATAGTGATCGGGATTCAAGGCAATGACTCGCTCGAAACTGGCTTCAGCTGCTGCAACATCACCCGAAAAGCGCTGTGCCGCTGCCAGATTGAACAAAAGTCCGGCATTACTCGGCGCTTCTTCTGCAGCGCGCTCAAAACAGCGCTTCGCTGATCCATGATCACCACACAGCGTATAGGCGTTGCCCGCCAGATCGAGTTGAAATGCGCTCGCACAATGCGCATCCGTCACCTTATCCGCACAAATACGGGCTTTTCTGCACAAGCCGGCTTCTGCAAAATATTTGGCGGCAACAGCCAGCTCGTCACCATCCGCATCAAAACAATCTATCGACTTGCCAATATTTTGAATGGCGGCGCCTCTGTCTCCTCTACGGCTTGCAACCTGGGCGGCAGCCAGCCAGCTCCGCGCGTTACGAGGATAGCTACGGACAATTTCCTCTGCAAGAATAGAGGCTTGCGCCAGGTCACCCCGGCGCAGCTCCAGACCAATATTCGCAGACATCCGGTACATTTTTTCCGTCTCTCCGGTATCAGGAATGTCCCTGGCAATCATGCCTAAAACTCGCTGGCAAAACTCAGCGTAACCGTCCGCGGACGAGTGCCCCATTCCACCACATAGTCCGGCGTTGCATAGCCCGGATCATTCTGTGCTGATATCGCTTTCTCGTCGAAGAGGTTTTCTGCTGCCAATGTTACATGCCAAGTGTCTGTCTGATAGGACACCGAGGCAGCAAAAATTGCGAAGCCATCAAACTCACGATATATATCCAGCGTCCGATCCACATTGTTGACAAAATCGGAACGATACGACCCGTCCACATGGAAAACCAGGTCTGCAGCATTCGATAATGGCAGGACATAATCGAGTGCGGCGGACAATGAGTGCTTGGAGACACCTGGCAGGCGGGCACCCGCCTGACCGGAAACAAAGCCGTCAAACCCGTCCTTGAGGCTGGAATCTGTATAGGAATATCCTATGGAGAAATTGAAATTTTCGCCAATCGGACCGGAAATCTCCGCTTCCAGCCCCTTGCTTTCCGCGTCACCGCCATTCACACCGACGTCGTACCCAAATACAGGCGACAAGGTGCCAATCTGGGCATCTTTCCAGTCGATATAATAGAGCGCAAGACTGTATCGGACATTGTTTTCAAACACGCCCTTGACGCCAATCTCGTAGTTATCGACTGAATCAGATGAATAGCTAACAAGTTCAGCCGGCTCAGCCAGCGGCCCCGAAGTGGGAATGGAGTTCGCGCCTCCGCGACGGAAGCCTTGCGAAAAGGTCGCGTAGACGTTGGCTGCATCCGACCATTGATAGGAAGTATTGACCTTGAACAATACTCCGTCTTCCTCGAAGGAGTTCGGAGAACCTGGATAGAGACCGAAGGCCGGAAAGTCAAAAAAGGCTTCGCTGGAGAATTTCTGGTTAAATACCCGAGCACCAACCGTCACCTGCCACTGTTCAGAGAAATCGTATCTCAGTTCACCAAAAGCAGCCAGATCCTCAAAATTTGACTCACGATGCAGGTTCAAAAACAATTCGTCTGCGTTTGAAATTGGGAACCCGATAAGGCTGTCACCACGGAAGTAGTCAAATTCATCAAGGTCCAGATTATCTTGATCCATGTAGAATCCGCCAATCAGCCAGCTCAGGGGCCCATCTGAATTCGACACCAGACGAACTTCCTGGACAAAGGTTTTGCTGCTTGTATAGAGCTCAAGCGGGACTGTCACCCTCGGGAAGAACAAATAGCCTATGGAACCGTAGGCGCCGGTGCCATCAGTTATAGCTGAACTATCCACATCCGTGTAAGAACTTGACGAGGTCATCGTTGCAAAACCGAAGTCAGCTTCCACATCCAGCCCGATCAGCTTCAATTCCCGCTCGGATGGCTCATCAAGCAAAACCAGGTTGGTCCGCTCGGGCTCGCCCGGCATAACCGACTGGGCATCCCGGTTAGCGCCTTTTTCCTTCTGGTAGTGTGAGTTTACCTGAATAGTCCAGTTTTCGCCAAGTTCAACGCGAAGGGCGGCGTGCGCATATGTTACTTTTGCTTCGTTTATATCTTTTTTGGATTTTGTCAGCGGTGCACTGTCAAATGGATTATCCGGATCAGCCGGTTCGGCAATGTCATCGGCATCCAGAACCGCCTTGGTCAGGCCGTCAATATAGCCGGCGTAATAGTCATGGCCCCCGCTAACCCGAACCGCGGTGTTTTCAGAAAGCGGCACGTTCAGCACGCCACTTACAGAATAGTTCGGATCACCGGCATCTTTGCTGAAGCCTGTGCTCCCCTCAACGCGGCCATAAAATTCACTCGAGTCAGGATTATTGTGGATAAAGCGCAAGGTGCCGCCAAGAGACCCGGACCCGTAAAGAGTACCTTGCGGACCCCGCAAGAATTCGACGCGGTCGATATCATTCATTCGGAGGTTGGCAAAAACCGGCGTTTCGCCGACATAAGTTGCAACCGGTGAGGCAGTAACGAAGGGCAAATCGGAAAAAGCTGCCGACTCTGTATTCAGCCCCCGCGAAATCAGCCTTGCGGACGCGGTGTTGTCGCGCACGCCGCGATCAGTCATTTGGAGTCCGGCAAAGGTTCGGGTCAGTTTCGCAAAATCAACAACATTCCGGCCCTTGAGCGCCTCTCCGGTAGCCGCAGAAATATTGTACGGCACTTCCTCAAGAGACTGCGCTCTTCGTGACGCCGTAACGACCACCTCATCAATTCTTATAACTTCATCCTCTGCATCTTGTGCCGCCGCAGCCATCGTCCCGAGGGAAGCAGAGAGCCCGGTAAGCAGAGCAATCTTGCTGATAGTGCCAAGTAACTCACTTTTACTATTAAACCTTTTCACGATGTCGTTCTCCCTTTGAGTGTCATTTTCCGCACCTGAACCAAAACAGATGACAAATATGGCAAAAGCATCGCGCTGTATTACGGCAGGCAAAACATCAGTTTGCATATATAAACATCAAATAATTTGATGAAGTAATCTCATCCCCTGATTCGGTCCTCGTCTATAAGCAACCCACGCCGCGCTCCATCAACTACACCAACAGGAGATAGGTTAGTATCATGCTATGTTCTTCCTGCCTCCAGACAAACGAGCAGAAAACCAGAGAGTCACTCGACAACGGGCTCCCCGGGCTAAACAGCCTTGGCAAAGCACACCCGGCAGCCTCCTGCTCGTTTCGTGATACAGAACATCCAAAACTGCTACTTGTACTCCTTTCAGAATATGCCTCTATACACGTTGAATGTAAAACATCAGTATTCCTGATTTAATAATTTGAACAGATATATACAGAAAGTTCTGATCTGGCATTAGTATTGACGAGTGATCGGTAAGATCAGAACTCTTAACAACAAAGCATTTGGGCTTGTCATGTCTCTATTCGTGAAATCATTTGCAGACGATCCGACGCTGGCTTCCAGGATCAGTGAACTGGAAGATGAATCTTTCCCGCAGTTTCTGAATGAGGAACCGACCTGGCAGCAAACTCAGGATGCAATTCTCAAGAACTTCGCACACTATCACTACTTCATCTTGAACGACGAAAACAAAACTGTTGGGATCAATATCAACGTACCTCTTTGCTGGGATGGTAGCCCGGAAGATCTTCCCGGCTATAACGAGCTACTGCTTCGCTGCCTTGAGGAATATGAGGATGGTGCAAAACCGACCGCGCTCGTCGGCATTTTTGGCGCCGTTGCTCCGGATTCCCAGGGTCAGGGCATCACCAAGCTGTTTCTCAGGCAAAACAGCAAACTGACCCGCGATCATAGCATGACAAATTACCTCTCCCCCGTGCGGCCAGCAATAAAACAGTTTTATCCTACTTTCACTTTTGACGAATTTCTTTGTTGGCGCGACAAGAACGGCGGCCTGATTGATCCATGGTTAAACTCCTTTGTTAAATTAGGGGCGAAAAATTTAGGCATCGCATATGATTCCATTACTGTCACGGCTTCCCTGAAGAAGTGGACAGAATGGACAGGATTGGAATTCCCGGTCTCCGGCGACTATGTCATCCCGGGAGGTCACCGGCCACTCGCCGTTGATGCCGTGGAAGATACAGGCCGGTACGGCGAAGACCATCTGTGGTTTGATATACCACTCTTTGACTGAACACCAATGATCCCGCGCCAAAACTTCGACAAGGATTGAAACTATGAGCGACAAGACCCCAACAGATCTGATCAATCGTTTTTATGAGGAAATGCTGGCTGAGCGCTTTGACTATGCGCTGGACGCGGCGGACCCGGCCTACCATTCGCTAACGGAAATCTCTGAAATTGATCCACAAAGCCTGCGGGCGTCCTGTGCCGCCATTGCTGATGACATAGTCGACCTGAAACGAAGAGTGTTCAAAGAATTCAACAACGGCAACGAAGGTGTGGTTCTGCACGAATATACCGGACGATCGAAAGCAACCGGCAAGATCGTCAGACTCCGCTCTGCAGATTATTACGAGGTACGAGCTGGCAAACTACTTGTGCACTGGGGTGCGCTTCAATTTGAAGAACCGGCAGAAGATCAATGACGCACTCTAACGTTATCAGTGATGGCGCCCGGACCGACGGTCTAGCGGCGGTTCTATCCCAGGCAAAAACAGGCATCAGCTTCGCCGGAGATCTTTTCGCGACACCTATATGTAAAGCAACTTGCAGAGCGTCAAAGAAGCCGTCGATCGAATGTTCGCCAAAAGGGACGAGAATCTATACGTCCCCTAACCCAAGGAAAGATTTATGTCTGATTTTTTGAAGGACGAGACAACGTCCATTCACCGTGACGGCGCCTTTGCTGCCGGCTTTTATGGGGCACGTGCACCTGTTTCCGCCGACGACGCGTGGGCCTTAATAGGCGACTGGGCCGGTATTCTGAAAATTTCCGGAGACGAAGTCCTTTCCGTCTCAGCCACAGGCAATGGCAATACTCCGGGCGCCACACGAACCCTGACCCTCTCCGATAAACTCGGAGGCGGAGACATTGTGGAAGTACTTGAAGAGCATGATGACCAGCGTCGCCGCTATTCATACGCAATGATTGATACCGCCGGCACACCTTGGTCCCGATATTGTGGCACATTGCAGGTGGAAGCCTGCGGGCCAGAAGAAAGCCTGCTGACTTATACCTGCCGCCTCATTCCCATCGGCCAGTCCCACGAGGACGCTATAGCCGCGTCCATTGAAAGCGCGGCCGCATTTTTCAAAGAAACCGTTAAAGTCGCAAAGGCCGCCAAAAGCGGTGCGCAACCTGGAGACCTAAAATGACATATGATGAATACACCAAGCTGAACATTGATATTAAAGAAGGCATTCTTACTATTGCAATAAGCAACCCGGCCGGCAAAAACTGCATCGACGCGGTTCTGCACCATGAACTGGCTCGTGTGTTTCAAAAAATCAGTCTAGATGATTCCGTCCGAGTTGTAGTTATCACCGGCGACCCGGAAGGTCGTGCTTTCTGCGCCGGTGGCGATCTGAAATGGATGCGCGACGACATCAACACCGCTGAGGACTTGGCGGAAATGGTGCGGGACGGCGCTGCAATTGTGAATTCTCTTCTAGAAATTCGCCAACCAGTTATCGCCATGATCAACGGCCATGCCGTAGGCCTCGGAGCAACCATCGCCCTGCTCGCCGATGTCTCCTTCATGAGCGCAAAAGCCGTCATTTCCGATCCACATGTGAACGTCGGCATTGTCGCCGGAGATGGCGGCGCATTGCTGTGGCCTCTCCTGATCGGGCCAAATCGTGCCAAGGAATTCCTGATGACTGGTGACCCAATCAACGCCGAGCAAGCAGCCAACATCGGTCTGGTGAACCATTGTGTGGATGCCGATGCACTGGAAGAAACAGCGATGACCTTTGCCAAAAGGCTAGCTACGGGACCGCGCATGGCAATCGAGCTGACCAAAAAATCAGTAAATCTCATGCTAAAGCAGCTCGGTACCCAGTTGGTCCCGGCCTCCCTGGCGCTTGAGACCATCACCTTCACTACTGCTGATCACAAAGAAGCTGTGCGGGCGTTTCTCGCTAAGGAAACACCAAAATTTAGCTAACAGTTGCGCAATTTAGAGAGCGCCTGAACGGAGAAATACAAATGGCTTGGGTTTATCTGGTAATTGCCGGGGGATTTGAGTGCGTCTGGGCGCTCCTTTTAAAATATTCAGATGGTTTTACTCGCTTTGGCCCAACCGCGGGCTTTATCATTGCAGCTTTCATCAGCCTGTTTTTCCTGTCGCGGGCGATGCAGACTATTCCCATTGGCACAGCCTATGCCATCTGGACAGGCACAGGCGCTGTCGGGGTCTCGATCTTTGGCATGGTTGTCCTAAACGAGAGCAAGGATATGCTAAGGCTATTTTGCCTCGGCCTTATTGTCATCGGAATCTTGGGCTTGAAAGTTACGGCAAAGCAATGACCAATGGTTTCTGTAAAATTTTTCACATATTTCTCGGGTAGAAACTTTTCAAATAGAAAGCCGGAGTAGGCAGCCGTAGCCACCAAAAAGAGAGGCTGCCTCTTCTTGGTGCATCACGTATATTCTGCTCCGAACTTATCGAACAGTTTCATACCTAACGTCAACATCACGCCTGGCCAATAATTCGTCTATGTATCGGTCAATCACAGTGAAAGAGATATTCCTGTGGAATTTTCTGATATGGTTTCAGGCGTTCTGCGTCGCCATATAACGCCGCCAACCCCCGAACCGGCTGATATCCATGGCGCCATCGCAGGCGCGTGGTTCCGCAACAAAGCCTTTAACGGTATCACCGCCTTCAAGATCAACGCTACCGATCGCAAGCGGTGGCGGCACTTCCTCCACAAAGCTTCCGAAATCCTCAGTGGAAAGTTCATAAATCTCCACTTCAATGGAAGTGCCCTCCGCGCCGGTATGAATCAGTGCCGGTTTCGGGGGTGAGACCTCCATCGCGTACATTTTATAGACCGGGGCAGTCCGGGTCCTTGACACCAGCTTTGCCTGTCGGGAAGCCAATTGCCAGTTCAGCGGCATTCCATGCAGGTGAGCACCACAAACGGCCAGTTGAACCACAGTATCCCCGGATGATTCAAGATCAAGCGGGGGACGCGTCATGTCACCAAACTGCGTTTCGAAACGAGCAGCAATTTCCAGCAATCCTCTGTCCATATGAGCCGGACCGATGAGGGAAATCCCGGTGCCCGTGCCGTTTTCACGCTGGCCACTGGGCAGAGCGATCGCCGACATATCCAGCAGGTTTACAAAGTTTGTATATAACCCCAGATTGGCGTTCAGGACTTCCGGTTCGGCAAGCAGTTCCGAAATACGATAGATGGTCGGCGTTGTCGGCAGCACCAGAATATCCATACCCTTCCACATGTTACCGGCCATACGCTCAAATTCCTTTAGACGGTACAGAGCGTTAAAAGTATCGACGCCGTTCACTCCCTGGCCATCACGCATGGCGCCCCGGACTGCCGGGTGAATGGCGCCGGGATTATTCTTCAACAGGTCCCCGACAGCCGCAGCACGTTCCGCTACCCAGGGCCCACGATACAACATAGCGGCACAATCACTGAGCGGAGAGATATCCACCGTCACTTTCTTACCGCCGAGCATCTCCAGATGCCCGACTGCCTTTTCATACGCCTGCCGGGAGGCTTGGTCACCAAACCACTGCAACTGTTCATCCCGCGCCACACCAAAGCTGAACTCCGCTCCTGTGCCGGGAGAACCGGCAGCCGGTCGTGAAAAAGGGTCTTTTTCGTCAAACCAGTTGAGGCAGTCATCCACCAGACCGGCATCCCGCACATCGTTAGTAAATACGCTGACGCAATCCAGCGACCGGCAGGCAGGTACCACCCCACGGGTGCTCCAGCGCCCTTTTGTCGGTTTCAGGCCGATCAGGTGATTGAATGCCGCAGGTACTCTTCCCGACCCCGCCGTATCGGTGCCCAGCGCAAACGCCACTAGCCCGGCAGCCACTGCCACTGCCGAGCCAGAGCTTGATCCACCACTGACATATTCCCGATTAAAAGCATTCTGAACCGCTCCGTAAGGCGAACGCACACCCACCAGGCCAGTTGCAAACTGGTCCAGATTAGTCTTGCCCACCAGCAGTGCGCCGGCCTCCTGCAGTCGTTCTACAACCGGGGCCGAGACTTCCGGTGTATAAGCGAAGGCCGGACAGGCTGCCGTGGTCTCCAGGCCGGCCACATCGATATTATCCTTGACGGCGAAGGGCACACCGGCAAGCGGAAGCACTTCCCCAGCCTTGATCCGGCTGTCAATCCGGGCCGCCTGTGCACACAGGCTTTCTTCATCCAGCCTCAGGATCCAGACCTGCTTTTGCACGGCATCATATTTTCGGCAGCGCTCCAGAACGTCTCTTGCGATCTCAACGGCGGTTGTCCCGCCTGACCTTACCCTCTCTGCAATGTCGTTTACCGAAAATATTGTCATGATGCCTAATCCTCCTCTTTTACTGCCAGGATCGTGGACCCCAGAGTAACTTCACTGCCTTCTGCTGCATAGATGCCGATAACCACGCCGTTACAAGGGCTCGCAATCGCCTGTTCCATTTTCATAGCTTCCACCGAGGCTAGAACATGCCCCTTGGTAACCTGCACCCCCTCTTCAACATGGATTTTCCAGACCACACCACTCAGAGGCGTTTCGATGGCCATGGCATTCTCCGGCAGCTCCAGGGCCGCCGGGGCAGCTTCCGTCTCGAGCGCTTCCTCCATTTCCGCAACCCTGGAAAATTCGCCCGCGGCTTCCCAGTCATCCCGCTCCCGGGCGAAGGCCGCCTCTCTTCTGGTACGGAATTCCGCAATACTCCCGGCTTCCCGCTCCAGGAAAGCCCGGTAATCCTGCATACGGAAGACATCTTCCTCAATTTTCACATCGCGCCTGCCGAGGGGAAATTCCCGCCGCCATTCCGCAAGCTCCTCTGCGCTGACCTCATAGAATTTGATCCGATCGAAAAAGCGCAGCAGCCACGGGCACCCCGCTTCAAAAGACCCCGTTGCACTCCAGGAGTTCCAGACCTGCACGGTGCGGCCGAACAGCTGATAGCCGCCGGGTCCTTCCATACCGTAAATACAAAGATAGGCCCCGCCGATGCCCACCACATTCGGCGGCGTCCAGGTCCGGGCGGGATTATATTTTGTGGTCACCAGACGATGCCGGGGATCCATGGGGGTTGCCAGCGGCGCCCCCAGATAGACATCACCAAGTCCGATCACCAGATAATCCGCATCAAAAACCGTGCGATAGACATCTTCCCGGCTCTCCAGGCCGTTCACCCGACGGATGAATTCGATGTTATCCGGACACCAGGGCGCATCATCCCTGACCGACCGCATATATTTATCAATGGTCTGTTGCACATGCGGATCTTCCCAGGACAATGGCAAATGTACGACCCGGGACGTCGCCTCAAAATCCGAGAGATCGCCCAGCGTTTCCTCGATCTCGACCAGTTTGTCAATTAGCGTTTCCCGATTTACCGTCAGCGGATCAAAATGGATTTGCAGGGAGCGCACCCCGGGCGTGACCTCGATCAGTCCGTCAATTCGCTCTTCAATCGCCAGCATCAGCGCATGGATCCTGGCTCTGAGCTCCAGATCGAGAACGATGGGACCATATTCCACCAGCAGATTGGCATCCCCCTGGCGACGATAGGTTACCGCGGGACGTTCCCCGCTTTCTTCCAGCCGATGAAGAATGGCGTCCTGATCCTGCGCGGCGACAGCAACCGACGACCAGACGGTCTCGCTTCCATTGGAAATACAATTTTCCTGACTGAACAGGGCTTCCCGCGCCGAACGGTCGTCCACAAGCTGGAAACTCACCCTGTCCCCCGGCGCCAGCTGACCCAGTTTCCACAGGTCGGCGGTGATCGTGACAAAGGGGCAGACAAAACCGCCCAGCGACGGACCGTCGGGACCCAACAGGATTGGCATGTCCCCCGTAAAGTCCACCGCACCGATGGCATAGGCATTGTCGTGAATATTGGAGGGATGAAGGCCGGCTTCGCCGCCATCCTTACGCGCCCAGTCCGGTTTCGGGCCGACCAGTCGTACCCCAGTCCTGCTGGAGTTAAAATGTACCTTCCAGTTGGCCGCCAAGAGCATATCCACATCTTCATCGGTGAAAAAATCGGGACTTGAATGTGGCCCGAGCGTCACTCGAATGATCCATTCCTTCTCGAGAGAAGGAAGGTTCGTGAAGCGACACTCGTCAGTTTTTTCCAGCCGGTCACACGCCTTAATGGGGAGCAAGTCCCCCGCCGCAAGCGCCCGCCCGGCATGTCCGCCGAACTCACCCAGTGTAAAGGTCGCCCGGCTTCCCATAAATTCCGGCACGGCAATGCCGCCCGCCACCGCCAGATATCCTCTCAAACCGGCGCCATTAACCCGGCCGCAGACCAGTTCATCCCCGGCAGTTACCTTTATGGCCTGATAGGTCCTGATCAGCTTACCATTCAGTTCGGCCGCAAAATCCGCTCCCCCGAGGCATATCCAGCTGGCACACTCAAACCTGATGGCCGGACCCATGGCGGTAAACTCAAGTCCTGCGGCGTCCTCACTATTGCCCAACAGTCTGTTGGCCAGGCGCAATGACAGAAAGTCCATCGCGCCTGAGGGTGGCACGCCGACATGCCAGTATCCCAGGCGTCCCTTCGCGTCCTGCACAGTCGTGGACGGACCGCCGGAAAGAATGCGCATTGCCTGCGGCTGAAAGGCGACTTTTTCCAGCGTGCGGGTCGTTGCTTTGCCTTCGACAACTTCGGACAAAGACACCACTTCTTTCAACCATTCCAGGTTTGTTGTCAGTCCACTGATTGTCGTTTCTGTAAGAGCCGTTTCCAATGCCTCAAGTGCCGACGCCCGATCCGGGCCAGATGCAACAATCTTGCCAAGCATGGGATCATAATGTGCACTGACCTTCACTCCGGGCTCAAGATAAGTTTCGAACCTTGTGGACTTCGGTCCGCTAATATCGGTGACAAGACCAGCACTGGGCATATAGTCGTTACTGGGATCCTCTGCATAGACCCTGGCCTGAATGGCTGCGCCTCTGGCCGGAACGTCTTTTTCCATAACACTGAAATCACCCGAGGCACCGCGCACCATCCAGTCAACCAGGTCAACCCCGGTCACTTCCTCAGTCACCGCATGCTCCACCTGCAAACGAGTATTCACTTCCAGAAAATAGGCCGTCTCTCTGTCGACGTCATACAGGAACTCAACGGTCCCGGCCGACCGATAGCAAGCAGCAGCAGCTATATCCCCGGCGCTTCGCCAGAGAAGGTCGCGGATATGTGTCGGCAGGTTTGGCGCGGGTGTTTCCTCAATCACTTTCTGGTTTCGGCGCTGAAGGGAACAATCCCTGTCCCCGAGCACAACCACATTCCCCCCTCCGTCGCCGAAGATCTGAACCTCCACATGGCGGGCGTGCCGCACGTAACGTTCTAGAAACACACCCCCATCCCCGAAAGATCCCTGACCCTGGCGCTGAACGGTATCGAAGGCGCTCAGCAGGTCATCCCGGTCTTCGCAAACACGCATGCCGATCCCGCCTCCGCCGGCCGTCGCCTTCAGCATTACCGGATAGCCGAGGTTTTCCGCTTCCTGAGCCGCTTGGTCCGCATTTTCCAACAGACCGCTGCCCGGCATAAGCGGGGCACCCGCCGCCTGGGCAAGTTCACGGGCAGTATGTTTGCGCCCGAAAAGCCGGATAGTATCGGGTGTCGGTCCGATAAACTCGATACCCGCCGCTGCACAGGCCTCCGCGAAACCGGCATTCTCACTCAGGAAACCATATCCCGGATGGATCGCTTCCGCCCCCCCAGCCTTTGCCGCCTCGATGATTTTATCTCCGTCCAAATAGGCGTTAGCCGCCTCCGGCCCGCCGATATAAATCGCTTCGTCGGCATAGCGCACATGGGCAGAGGTCGCATCGGCCTCCGTGTAGACGGCAACTGATTGAACCCCCATCTTTTTCAGGGTCCGGATGATGCGGCAAGCGATAACGCCGCGATTGGCAATCAATACTTTGGAAAACACTCTCGCCCTCCACCCTATCCTGAAATGATCATACGTACCGGCGTGGGGTTAAAGCCGTTGCAGGGATTGTTAATTTGCGGACAGTTGGACACCACGATTCTGATATCCATTTCAGCGCGGATATCCACATAAAGGCCGGGCGCGGAAATGCCGTCGACAATACCCAGCATACCGTCTGCTTCCACTGGCACGTTCATGAACCAGTTTATATTAGGCACCAAGTCGCGGCTGTCTCCGCCAAAGGGCGAATTACCGATCAGAAAATTCTCCACACAGGCATGTTGCGCCCGGGTGTGATGGCCATAGCGCAGGGTATTGGATTCACAGGAACAGGCCCCGCCAATGGTGTCGTGACGATCCACCGACCCGCCGGTGACGGTCATCATCGGCGTCCCCTCGTTGGAGAGCAGCACCGACCCGGTAGTCAGGTAGACATTGCGCTGGGCAGCAATTGTATCCTGGGCGCTATATCGTTCACTGTCATCGTGCAGGTTATAGGCCAGGAAATCGACTGCCTGGTTACCTTCCAGATCCACAATACGCAGGGCCTGCCCCTTCAGAAGAGAATGCGCCCAAGGAGCTTTTGCAGCCACGGTTTCGTCATGGACGACCTGCCCTGGCAATATGTCGAGTGCTTTATCAGACATCATCCTTCTCCCCTCTGCTCACCGCTGTGGAAATAATCTTCGACATTTTCAAAGGCCCGGAGTGCTTCGGGACTGGCGTTGCGGATCGGATCATCAAATCCTGTTTCTTCCCCCTTCCAGGCCACCGCCCGGACCGGCGACACGCTATACGCCTTTCGCTCGTCAAGGACATGCGGACAGTTTGCGAGAAACACCAGCAGGTTCATTTCCGCACGCAATTCCAGGACACGGCCGGGCACGAATGGTCCCACCTCCACCAGTGTCTCGCCCGTCTCGGCAATCCGCACCGGCTTGAAGATATTCAGACAGGCATGTACATCCTTGCGGGAGAGCCCGCATTTGGCCGCTGCCGTCAGAAAACGATCGCGCGCATTAGGATGATCGATACTGTTATCGCCATAATGATCCAGAACAGTATGCCGATTTGACGCCCCGCTGAAGGGATCAATGCCGCAACCGTCATCCTTTAGAATACTGGCCAGCACCCGGCCCAGTCCGGACAGGATCAGGTCCCCCTGCCCGAGATAGGCTTTCCACTGAACCTTGATGCTGTCGGCCACATTCAACCGTTCCGCAGGATGCTGGGCGTTAAACATATTCAGGGAAACGCAGCCGTCTCCATGGATATCTATAATCTGCAAGCGATCCCCGCGTGTCAGGCTGTGAATGGCATAACCACCGGCGGCAATCACCTCATCCCAGATAACATCCTTTGCCGACACTCCATCCGGCAGATTTACTGCTGCAGAGGACGGGATCGTCCGCATCGCCTCGACCTTTGTCCCTGCCTGACGGCGGGCATGTTCCCGGGCAAGCGCTGGATCTGCTGTTTCTGACCCGCTCATCTATTTTACCTCTTTCTTTTTAAATTCGATTTCGCCTGCTTCATCCCCATGTGCATGAAGGGGCGGCAGCAAGGTACGTGTGGTCACCAAATTTATCTGGTTAACCCCGCGGATCGCCCGCATCTGATCACATAGGTCATTGAGCCTTTCGATGGTTCCCTGAACCAGAAGCACTTCGAGAGAATGGTCCTCCTCTAGAAAGACATGCTGGGAGGAGATGGTTTCCTTAATGAAATACTGTTGGGTCTGGGCAAGGGCATTTCGGATATGTCCCTTGTTGTTCTGGTAGATCATAGTGATCGTGCCAGCGAGCACGGCCCCCGGCTCCACCGCCGCATGTTTGGTTACCGCTTGGCGCACCAGCTCCGCAATCAGTTGGGAGCGATTGGTCAATCCCCGATCCGAGATCATTGTATCAAGCTCATCCAGCAGTCTAGATGGGAGGCTTACCCCTAGCCGGGCCAGCCTTTCTTGTGGTTGGTCGTTCATACGTCCTCCAAATCGTGTTACGTTCTTTATTTTTCGTAACACGTTTCGGAGGAGCATACAAACTTTTTTATGTATGCTGGTATAGTTGTCAAAAAATCCGGCACCTTCCAGCAGTCGTCCCAACGTGGAGAGGTGACAATCGACGGAAAGTCCTTCGAAGCAACAACATGTCTACATGGATAAGAATGCAAACCTCCCATATCTTGATGCGCTTCCAACAAACTATTATTGCCTAATTCAATTTACTTCAGTTAGAAAAAAAGGACCCCCGAAGGGGTCCCAGTCAGGTCTGCAATCAGTTGTGAGGAGCTAACTGATCGCCATCACCTCTTCGAGGATATCCAGTCCCTCGTTGAGAATGTCGTCGCTGGCGGTGAGTGCGGGCAGGAAGCGGATCACATTGCCGCGCACCCCGCAGCTGAGCAACGTCAGGCCCTGTTCTGCCGCTTCCCGGACAATCCGGCCAGTGAGCTCGGCATCGGGTTGGTCGGCATCGCCGTCCTTCACCAGCTCCATGGCAATCATGGCGCCGAGGTTACGCACCTCGCCGATGGAGCCCGTGCCGTTGCCTTTCATCCGCAACAACCGGCTTTTGAACAGTTCGCCGATTTCAACGGCGCGCCCGCACAGGTTATCCTGTTCGATGATCTCCATCACCTTGAGCCCGGCCACACAGCCGAGCGGTGAGCCGCCATAGGTGCCGCCGAGGCCGCCCGGGGCCGCCGCATCCATAATGTCCGCCTTGCCGACCACGCCGCTGATCGGGAAGCCGCCGGCCATGGCCTTGGCCACTGTCATCAGGTCCGGCTCGATATTGCTGTATTCCGTGGCGAATAGTTTTCCGGTCCGGGCAAAACCGGTCTGGATCTCGTCACAGATCAGCAGCATGCCGTGCTCGTCACACAGCTTGCGCAGCG
Organism: Emcibacter nanhaiensis; assembly: GCF_006385175.1. Classification (NCBI taxonomy): domain Bacteria; kingdom Pseudomonadati; phylum Pseudomonadota; class Alphaproteobacteria; order Emcibacterales; family Emcibacteraceae; genus Emcibacter; species Emcibacter nanhaiensis. Next base: position 24,509 of record NZ_VFIY01000019.1, on the reverse strand, counting down.
CCTGCATGAAGTCGGGGCTCGCGGCGTAAAAGCCACCCTCTCCCTGTACCGGCTCGAGGATGATCGCCGCCACCCGCTTGGGATCGATATCTGCCTTGAACAGGCCGTCCAGCGCCTCCAGGCTCATCTGTTCGGTGATGCCGTGATAGGCAATGGGGTAAGGCACATGATAGATATCGGACGGGAATGGCCCGAAACCGACCTTGTAGGGCGCCACCTTGCCGGTCAGCGCCATGCCCATCATGGTGCGGCCGTGGAAACCGCCCTTAAAGGCGATGATGCCGGAGCGTCCGGTCGCGGCCCTTGCGATCTTGACTGCATTTTCCACCGCTTCCGCCCCGGTGGTGAGGAAGATGGATTTCTTGGGCGTGTCGCCCGGCGCGGCTCCATTGAGCTTTTCCGCCAGCGCGATGTAACTTTCATAGGGATTAACCTGGAAACAGCTGTGGGAAAAATTGTCGAGCTGCGCCTTCACCGCTTCAATGATCCGCGGGTCACTGTGCCCGGTGTTGTTCACGGCAATGCCGGTGGCAAAGTCGATATAGCGCTTGCCTTCCACATCCCACAGTTCGGCATTTTCCGCCCGCGCCGCAAAGCGCTGGTGCATGGTCCCGACACCACGGGCCACCGCCTGTTCCCGGCGCGCCCAGAGTTCTGCATTATTCATCTTAAAGCCCTCCTATCAGGCAATATTTCAGTTCCACATAATCATCGATGCCATAGCGGGAGCCTTCCCGCCCGATACCGCTTTCCTTGACCCCGCCAAACGGCGCCACTTCGGTGGAGATGATCCCTTCGTTAATGCCGACCATGCCGTATTCCAGCGCTTCGGCGACCCGGAATACCCGGCCCAGGTCGCGGGCATAAAAGTAAGCTGCGAGCCCGTAAGGCGTGTCATTGGCCATGCGGATCACATCCTGCTCATCCTGGAACCGGAACACCGGCGCCACCGGGCCGAAGATTTCCGCCCGGGAGATCTCTTCGCCATGCTGCAGGTTGGTCAGCACGGTGGGTTCAAAATAATTCTCGCCGAAGTCATGACGTCCGCCGCCGGTCGCCGCTGTGGCTCCCGCGGCAAGAGAGGCCTCGACCAGCCCTTCCACCTTGTCGACAGCCGCCCGGTTGATCAGCGGGCCGACGGTGATGCCCTCCTCGGCCCCATCGCCCACTTTCAGCTTGTCCACTTCCTCGGTCAGCCGGGCGACAAAAGTATCATGGATTCCGTCCTGCACATAGAAGCGGTTGGCGCAGACGCAGGTCTGGCCGGCATTGCGGTATTTGCTGGCCATGGCGCCCCTGATCGCCGCCTCCAGGTCGGCATCGTCAAAAACGATAAACGGCGCATTGCCGCCAAGCTCCAGCGACACCTTCTTGACCGTCCCCGCACATTGCTGTGCCAGCAGCTTGCCCACTGCCGTTGAGCCGGTAAAGCTGAACTTGCGGATGGTCGGATGAGTGGTCAGTACCCGGCCAATCTCCGCCGGTTTTGTGGTAGTGACAATCTGCAGGCAATCTTCCGGCAGGCCTGCTTCCAGCGCCAGTTTTTGCAGCGCCAGCGCCGACAGCGGTGTCGCTTCCGCCGGCTTTACTATAGCGGTACAGCCCGCCGCCAGCGCAGGGGCCACCTTGCGGGTGATCATGGCATTGGGAAAGTTCCAGGGCGTGATGGCGCTCACCACACCGATCGGCTGCTTGAGCACCATGATCCGCTTGTCCGCTCCCGGGGCCGGGATCATGTCGCCATAAAGCCGTTTACCTTCCTCGGCGAACCATTCGATAAAGCTGGCACCGTAAGCCACTTCGCCCCACGCTTCGGCCAGCGGTTTGCCGCACTCCGCCGTGATGATCCGGGCCAGCATCTCCTGATGCTCCATTATCAAATTATACCAGCGTGTGAGCACCGCCGACCGCTCCTTGGCGGTACGTTTTGACCAGTCGCCAAAGGCCGTTTCCGCCTTCTCCACAGCGGCTTCCACCTCTGTGACCGTCCAGTCGCGGACAACCGCAAGTTCGCTGTCATCCACAGGATTAAGCACGAGCAATCCTGTTTCCTGGCCGAGATAATCGGCCAAAAATTCCAATTCCTTCATTTCTCTGTTTCCTAAATCATATTGTTGCCAGAATTCCATCCAGCGTATTCACAACGAAATCAATTTGCTGTTTTGTTATGATCAGCGGCGGAGACAGGGCAATTGTATCTCCAGTTGTCCTGACGAGAAGCCCTGCATCAAAAGCCTTCTGAAAAACGCTGAAAGCCCGTACTCCTGGGTTTTCTGCCAACGGTGCCAACTCGATCGCTGCAACCATCCCATAATTTCGAATATCAATGACACAATTATGATGGGATAGACCGTGAACAGCTTGCTCCAGGTAAGGCTCCATCTCTCTCGCCCGTTTAAACAAGTCTTCCTCGGCATAGACATCCAAAGTGGCCAGTCCGGCTGCACAGGCCAACGGATGGCCGCTATAGGTATAGCCATGGAACAGTTCAATCATGTTCTCCGGACCGGTCATAAGGGCATTATGAATCTGGTCACTTATCATCACCGCTCCCATGGGCACAGCACCATTGGTCAGGCCTTTGGCCGTTGTAATCATATCCGGCTGTATGTCAAACCGGGACGCCGCGCAGCTGTCTCCAAGCCGCCCAAAAGCTGTAATAACTTCGTCGAATATTAAGAGAATATCGTGTTGCGAACAAATCTCACGTAGCCGCCCAAGATAACCCCTTGGCGGGATTAAAACACCGGTCGACCCGGCCATCGGCTCAACGATGACCGCTGCAATATTGGGGGCACCATGCAACGCAATAAGGTCAAGCAGGCGGTCTGCCTTTTCGGCACCATTTTCGGGCTGCCCCTTTGAAAAGGCGTTTTTATTGAGATCATGGGTATGCGGCAGGTGATCTACTTCGGGCAACAATGGTCCGAAACGTTGCCGGTTATTCAAAATTCCGCCTACTGAAATTCCACCAAAGTTTACACCGTGATAGGCACGTTCCCGACCGATCAGTTTAACTTTTTCAGGATTGCCGGCTGCCCTGTGGTAAGCCCGGGCAATCTTGAGAGCTGTATCTACTGATTCTGAACCACTGTTTGTAAAAAAGACATGATTCAGGTCGCCAGGAAAGAGTTCAGCCAGCCTATCTGCAAAGTCAAATGCAATTCCATATCCGATCTGAAATGCAGGAGCATAGGACAACTGATCGAGTTGTTTCTTGATGGCTTCAGTTATTTTGGCGTTACCATGCCCAGCGTTAACACACCAAAGGCCCGAACAACCATCCAGGATTTTATGACCATCGACGTTCTTGTAATACATACCCTCAGCGGTTGACAGCATCCGAGGACTTTCCCGGAACGCCCTGTTTGCTGTAAACGGCATCCAAAAGGCACCTGTTTTTTGCACTGTTTCACTCACGGGTCATTTTCCTAACACATGAAATATCAACTGCATGAAAGTGTAGGAAATTTATCTTGAGCGAAACAAGACGTTATTTTATCTAATATAACCCCTTGAAAAATATAAATGACGAGCAGAAAGTGTTCATTATAGCAAACAAGCTCCCTTATCGTTGAGAATCAAAATGTCGGCGGGGTGCAGGCGCTGACAATTTCACATTCTTCAGAACCCACGTTCTTAAACCTGTGCGGCATACTGCTGGCAAAATAATAAGCATCCCCGGGCCCCAGTATTTTCTTTTGATCGCCAACCTCAATCTGAATCTTGCCTTTCAAAACAATACCGCACTCCTCGCCTTCATGGCTAATTGCCGTTTTGCCAGTTGTGGCCCCGGGCTTGTATTTTTCGTGCAGAAACTGGATAGCTCTATTGTTCAAGTTGGCTCCGACTTGTCGGAAGGATATGCCCCTCTCCCCGATTTCGGCAAGCTCTTCCACAGCGAAGAAGATCTGTTTATCCTCTATATCCCCCTCACTGAAAAAATCGGAGAGGCTGATAGGGATGCCGTCCAGAATTCTTTTCAGAGCGCCTACTGTTGGGTTTAGATGGTTAGATTCTATTTGAGATATGCTTGCATTCGCCACGCCTGTTCTTTTTGCAAGCTCCCGCTGCGATAATTTTCTAGCTAACCGGATTTCTTTTAGACGCTTCCCGATGTCCAACTTTTCACCTTCCCTGACAGACTTGAAGTCAAATTCAAAATACTATGGTCGGATTTTATCCCAAACCCTGAGACACTGGAAACCAATAAAATTCAAACATGAATAAAAGGACTTATAATCTCAAGAAGCTTAACACGCCCCAAATTCTGCAACATGCTTTACGGTTCAACCTCGGAATTTTATGACTTTCAGAAGTCTGGGCGGAATTTTGGATTTCCTAAAAAGGATGTTGGTGCAACCAAAAGGCACTGGCAGACTCATATTTACTAGTAAGTTAAATTGAAATAGTACACCTTTCTGCACACCACTTACCGCCCCTTCTTTAAGTTTAAGAATGTCTTCTTAGAACTATTCTCTACAACATAAGTAAAGCAGACAATTTATTCTTCTCTTTATCCTTGTCTTTCGAGCTTATGCCGGAACCTGTCGTCCCTCAAGGGACCGGGTTGTTCGCTTCGCTCACTGTCCGCACCACACCCTTGATCTCCTCCTGAACCCGGCGGGGGTATGGGAAAACAGCCACCGGGACTGTTTCCCCACCATCTTCGATGGTCCCCCTTCGCCCCTCGAAAGGTAAAGCGCAGTCCATTGGGGATTGTGTTCTTTCAGGAGTGAAGACCATGACCAACATCGATATCCACCAGACAGTCACCGACAGAATTGTGGAAGCCCTGGAACAAGGCAGCATCAGTTGCAGTCTGCCCTGGAACAGCGGTCTGTCCCTGCCCGTGAATGCCCATACCGGGAACTATTACCAGGGGATCAATATTCTCAACCTTTGGGTAGAAGCCTATCTGAAAGGCTTCAGTTCCCCTTGCTGGGGCACCTTCAAGCAATGGAAACAACAGGGCGCCAAAATCAAGAAAGGCAGCAAATCATCCTTTATCATTTTTTACAAGGCCTTCGAAAGAGAAGAAGACGAAATGATCAACGGAGAAGTCGTTCCCGGAGAAACGGAACTTGTCACCCGACATTTTGCCCGGGCCAGTCGCGTCTTTAATGCCGACCAGGTAGAAGGCTGGGACAAGGCGGAAGATGAAAAAGATACAGATGAAGAAAACGAACCCTGCCCGGTTTCCGACCTGGACGAGGCAGAACAATTCATCGCCGGCACGGAAGCGCATATTTCTCATGGCGGTAATAAGGCCTATTACTCCCCTACCCTGGATCGGATCTTTATTCCGTCCCGAGATCTATTCACAGAAACGGAATACAGCAGCGCCACAGAGGGATATTACAGTACAATCCTGCATGAGTTGACCCACTGGAGCGGGGCAGAGCATCGCCTCAACCGGGACAAGGGAGAGAAGTTCGGAGATCAGAAATATGCCTTTGAAGAACTCATCGCCGAATTGGGCGCGGCTTTCCTGTGCTGCAGGCTATCTGTTACACCCCAACCAAGACTGGATCATGCCGCCTATATTCAGTCCTGGCTAATGGCCCTCAGGAACGACAAGAAGGCCGTTTTTATCGCGGCGAAGGAAGCGCAAAAAGCCGTCGACTATTTGCATCATTTGCAGCCGAAAACCGACACAAGTCAGTCTGCAAATTCTCCCTAAAGTGGAGAAAACAATAACGCAAAACACAACGCGGCATCACAACACCCCAAATATTAACCACTCACACAAACATTCGTCCGGCCCCGATTTTCGGGGCCATTCTTTTGCAATCCTGTCTCTGAAACTTGAGCAATCTTGCCTGTCATAAAGTGAAATTCACATCGACTTTCAGGTCTCCCTCGGATGGCAATATCCGCCATATGACAAATCACCCGCAATCATAACCCTAGCTTGGGGAGCATATGCTCATGGGAAAGGTCACAGTTTAATCAGTTTAATCAGTTTAATCAGTTTAACCTTCTCTTTATTTTTGAATATGACCTCATTTTTATTGATTCCCACGGAAACATCAACTAATACAGTTTCGCGAAGCGACACACGATCGCCCTTTAATCGGAGTAGAAATGTCTAGGAGTAGTGAACGCAGATGGAAGCAAAACTGAAACTCTTGGCAACAGTCGGTACAGTTGCACTCGGTGCCTGGATATACTCTAACTTTGCCGACGCCGATTTCACACGCAACGCCGCCAAACAACAAGCGGAACCGTTTGTGATCGTCGAAGACGGCACCTTTGAAAAAACTGTCGACAATCTCCTAAAAAAGCCGGAAGAAAAAGACGCCGAACCGATTGCCCCTGTCGGTAAGGACGGGACGGGTGCCCCGATCCGCAAATCCGCCCTGACCCCGCAGGGACCAATCTACGACAAGGAGACCCCCTCGCCGGTTCTGCCGGATACGGCTGAGAAAACGGTAAACGCCATCAGCCTGGAAGACGCCCTGGCCGCCGCCACTGACGGCTCCGACGAGGCGCTGCAACTCCTGCAGGACTATTTTGACGAAACCGCCGGGATTCCGGAAGAAATCAGCGACCGCACCTCAGGCCTGCTCAGCGCCCTGGGCAAGATGCCGCTGGATAGTGAGACCCTGGAACAGGCGGCCCGCCGGATTATCGACGCCGCGGCCCGGTCCGCCTCTTCTGCCTTCGCCATGCCGTTTACCTCCCTGTCCGAGTTTGGCCTGGCTGCCGGGGATTATGGCTGGGATCTTGGCCCGGATGGAAAAACGCCCCATCGCGGCTTTATGCGGGTCGGTCCGAAAAGCGACCTGATCGGCGGCAAAGGGCTCGTGGCGCTGGAAGCCAGCGCAGAGAATGATTTTATCAAGGACGGCATCCTGAATGTGGATAAATTCGGCACCACAGATGTGGAGGCCGGCACTTACCGCCTGTTCGTGGTGACTACCACCCTGCCCTCCGGTGGCAAACTGGCTTACCCGTTCGGGCGCAAATTCGGCTTCAACGGCAATGAACTCCGGGTTGTCGACGCCGGCGTGGGAACTAGCAAGCGCCAGGCAAAACTCACCTCCAGCGGCATTACCCTCGAGGGACGCCCGGGCAACCAGGATGATGAGGCTCCTTTGGTTCCCGTAACCTCCGGCGAAGAAGTAAAACCTGAAGGCTGGCTGATGACGTCCCTGATCCGCACCGATGGCGAGCCGGTGCGCCTCGCCTTTGAAAAGCTGGACAACGAGGAAACCTATATTGTCGGTATTATTGTCAGCCCGACCAGCCTTGAGGAATTCGAGGAAAAACTCAATGAGCAGCTGCTAGCTTTCTTGAATGATATCGCGCCAGCCGCCGGTGGACCGGGCTATACCGGCTCGTTTGGGAATGACTTTACCGCCAATACTATTGCCCAGTTCTTCACAAATCCCAACACCCGCTCCGGCCTTGGCCCCAATGCCAGCCTCGTTGACGCTTTTGGCGGCGGCGGTAGTGGCGGCGGTGGCGGTATCATCATAACTGATACTGATTCTGACAGTGATACGGATACAGACACCGATACGGACACAGACACCGACACTGATACGGATACGGATACCGATACGGACACAGACACAGACACCGACACTGATACGGATACCGATACGGATACGGACACCGATACGGACACTGATACCGACACCGACACGGATACGGACACAGACACCGACACTGATACTGATACGGATACCGATACGGATACGGACACCGATACGGACACAGACACTGATACCGATACGGATACGGACACCGATACGGACACTGATACGGATACCGATACGGATACGGATACAGACACGGATACAGATACGGACACAGACACAGACACAGACACCGATACGGATACGGACACAGACGCGAATACAGACACCGATACAGATACGGACACCGATACGGATACAGATACAGATACGGATACAGATGATTATGAACTTGTGGCAGATGCGACTCCTGAGCAGACCATCTACTTGGGCGAAGACTTTGACCTTAATGGCTGCGGCTCAACCCTAAACAACGTCTCCCTGTGTGACATGTTTGCTGAGCAGCAGGAACTCAAGCTTCTACTTCAGCAAATGGATCAAGACATGTTCGATATCCGCTGGGTCCTCAAGGGAGAGGAACTGGACATTGGCGACAACAGTAATCCGCTTGTCCTAACTGATGTTATCGAGGACAATCCAGGAGTGTTTACGGGCACCGGCATCTATAAAATCGTACTCAGCATCGTCTATGACAACGGCCTGTCCGATATGGATGAAATGATCCTGCACATTATAAGTATCTCTTTGCCTCCTACGCTTCCACTGGCAATATTCGGTCTGCTGCTTATTGTCTGCCGCAAAAGCCGGAACAAATTGAAATTCCCATCTCTTTTCAAGCGCTCCCTGAACGAGCAATCAGCTGTAAGTGACCAATTCACCCGCAACCACTTGATAGGTTTTTTTAGGATATAGTTGCGGGGCATGGGATGTTTTGGCGCGGGGCGCGGGAAAGGTGCAGAATTCCTTGAGTTATCCAGAAGGAAGGGTCGTGGAGAAAGGGGCGCGGTGCAAGATAAAAGTAGCAGTGGCGTGATGTGGGTGTGGGCCTTATTTTCTAAAGACTTAGTGCGGGTCTGAGGGGTGTTTCCTGCTCCTCTACGCCCCCTAAGTCAGGTTATCGCTTTTTCACCATTCCCGCCACCTCCTGGATACCAACTTGCATAGGAGTTAAAAGCTTATTAAGTTTTTCTTAACGTTCTAATGTATGTGCAATGCACCAATTGAGTTTGCGGTCATTTACCGATCTGCATCTAAGTAGAAAGTTTCAAACGAGATTATGAACAACAGCCCCGAGTCAACAAGATCATTCATCAAAGACCTCCACAATATTGAGTTTGACTCGCATATCCATACTCAGGTCTATCAATACTGGCTTGAGCTCAAAGGCAGCAAATCAATGCCGCGAAAAAGTGACTTCAATCCGGCTAGCGTTGTCGCCGCTTTGCCCTTTATTATTATAGCTGAAGTCCATAACAACCCTGCCAGATATAAGTTCCGATTAGCCGGCACCAAAATTGTCGCAACACTGAGAACAAACATTAGCGGACATTGGCTCGACGAATACGAAAATGTTGACGACGTTGTGGAAACCTATTCATGGGCCACGGAACACAAACAGCCATGTTATTTTCGCGATACTCTCCCTCACCCGACTACAGACTTCGCGCGATATAGCACTTTGACCCTGCCCTTTTCCAGCGACGGCACAAACGTTGACTACTTGATCACAACTACGCACTTCTCCTGAGCCGCAATGTGGCAGGAAAATAGGCGATTACAAAAGAGGAGGAATTTGTATTCGTGCCTCAACCGGCAAATAACATCCAGATCAAGACGTTATCAATAAACTCGGAAATCAAGCGAATACAGAGAAGCCGGAGGCGAATATATGAAAGTTAAAAGCATGCCAAATGCTTAGGATCTATTTAGCACCGGAGTGTATTCACCAGGAGGTGCATGGTGTGTGGGGAGAATACAAAACTCACCCGTTCCCGCTTTCTCAGAAGTGATTTTTTCAAAGTTACCCTTGCCAGTTCTACGTGAAATTTACGTCACTAGCTTGGCGCGAGCAAGGACACCTTCGACGATAGCATCACGCGTATTGGCCGGCATACAAGCTTTATCAGCAGCAGAAACCGCATCCTCCAAAACTTCCGTAAACGTCTGACCCACAGCATCAAACATTTCGTCAACATCCACCTTGGCAAATCCAGCGGTTTTGCCCATTTGGTAAAAGTGCCGAGGTACGATTTCATGCACACGATAGTGGCGATTGTCGCCGATCGCCATAGCGAGTTTGATCTTCTGCGGTGTCAGCTCTGGGTAAGGCGCTGCACTCATTACATCGTACATGGGCGTGAGACGGAAGCCACCTGGCGTCAGAAAAATAGAGAAATTTTTCGCGTGACCATCGATCGCTGCGAGCAACCAGAAGACTATCTGCGCCTTAAAAAAAGTTAACCTGTCCGCACGAGGACTGGCGGCCTGATTTAAAAATTCGAGAATAGACAGGATTCCGGGTCCACCATCGCTCTCATATTTCCGAGCCGGTGACACGCCAAGCGCCTGACATAAATCCTCTTGTGGCAAACGGTAGAGAACGCCATCCTGCCAACGCCGATCGAAACGCTTCACGATGATAACCGGCTTGTTGTTGAAATGTTGAACTTCGGCACCGGCCGACGCCAGACCGAAGCCTTCGCAAAGCTTGAGACAAAACCATTCATTCCAGGGTGAGTCTGAAAAGTCGGCACCGTTCGGTCCCTCACGCATTGCTGGCTTAAATATATGCGAGGTAGGCGTTGCACCAAGAGGCAACTGCCATCTATCTTCTGCATAGAGAAAAGCGGTCTTTTCCTGCATGCCTGCAATGGAGATGCGAAAGTCTTCTTCCCCATTATCTCTATGCGCCGCCATTCCGAGTGGAGCGCGTGCCAGACTTGCGAGGCGGCGGGAGATTTCAGCATCACTGATCGGACGATAGGTCATCTTCGTCGGCTCGCCGGGATCTTCTCCTTCAGGGACAAAGCGCAATGCCCCAACGCAGTCTCTGCCTATTGCTGTGAGAAGATCGAATGTTCCAGCGCTGTCCGCACCTTCTCGAGCGGCGATGGCCTCCCTGACCGCCTGATCATCGGGCAAAAGTCCATCAAAAACACTGGCGATACTATCTCCACTCCATATCCGGTCGGAAAGTGGCAGAGACAATGAAATAGGAAAAGCCCGTTTAGAGACAAGCCAGTCTTCGTCATAGCGAAAAGACGTGGCGCCAGTTGAAGCACGCGTATAGGTGCCTACTTTACTCAATCCAACATACAGGTCCAGAGCGTGTGATCTGCGTTTTCGGCCCATGCTGTTACTCCCTCACCTTAATAATCCTGGGGATCAAAGGAAGGCGCTTGGCGGCCCGTTATGCTCAAGTCGAGGTCCAAGGCTGCAAGCACCTTGAGGATCGTATCCAATCGCGACGAGGAAGCTCCATTTTCCAGATCAGAAATGAGCTGCTGGCGCATAGATGCCTGTCGTGCGAGATCAACCTGCCGCCAACCTTTGTTTTTGCGAGCAATTCGGATTAATGCACCAAGCTGCTGCTCGTTTCGGACTGCTTGAGGCTGTTCCATTCAGATACCTTTCATACTCGGTATATCGGATATTTAATATATATCCTGTTTATAGGGTATATAAGTTTTATCCGCTTTTCAAGGTATATAAAGCATATCCTGCAAAACTATCTAGCGCTGCAAAAAATGGAAGTGCTATTTTTGTTCTGGTAAACTGCAAAACATTAGAGACAACAGGATGGCACAATGAAGTTTTACCCTATCGAAGTACCTCGCACAGGATACCGAGGAGCAAACCTTGCAAAACAAAAAAAGACTTATAACAGGAATCGCGTTGCAACTTTAGTGGAACATTATATCAATACCGACCTCTCAACAAAGCCGAACGATACAATTCACCAATATCACAGCGCACATATCGCACAGGAACTCGGTGAAGATAGTAAACTCGTTCACGACGTTATATTCGCAACTGATGGCGGCTCAAACGGCATCACAATCGTTAAAGGCGACTATGAACGTGCGATGGAAGCTCTACACCAGCCAAAAGACAAAACTAAAATGGCTGAAGAAAATTAACAAGAAGATAGTCGGACAGAGCCAAACTCTCTTTTGGAAAAGAACTCCATACCCAGACGAGGATCAAGGTGTTAACGCGTACACTTTTCCACCACGCCTGATCAATCTAGTTAAATTCCTTCTTTCTCAACCTCACACCAGGTTCGCCACTATTCATGAATTCAATCGAGAAGTTCTCATCCCCTTCTCTAAGAGCCGAAAATATTTTCTCAATATTCTCATATTTTCCCCTGATCTTATCGGTACTACTTTCCACTCGTCGTAACGTGCTAATTGGAACGCCGCTTTTCTGAGACAGCACTTCCTGTGTCCAATTTAGCAATTGGCGGGCCGCTTTGATCTGGCGTACTTCAAAAGGTACAGATTTGCTCATGAAACCCCTTTATTGGTATTTAAAATACAACTATTGAGATTTTTAATTTGACTTTTACATCTCGTTTTTGATATAAAAAATCTAAGTATTTAGTTTTTACCTTCAAATTATAGCTCAGCCCCGCATGCATTACTAGAAGTAATGCAAACACATACACTTGTTCAAACGCAATACTTGGAGCCCACCATGCACACGGACCTAACTGCCTTTCCTCCTTCCGTTCAGAACGACCTGGATCGTCTGACCCGTTTTCTGGTTATGGAATATGACGCGGCGGCCCGGTCGGGAACCTCGAAGAAGCAGAAGCGGTCCCGGATACGTTCCATTATTCTCTATGGCGACCCTGCTAACCACTATACCCTGCTGGTGATTGTGAACCGGCTCCTGCCCCGCTTTGTGTGGCCTGTGGAACAGGCCGAGAAAGCCATCAACAACCTGCCGGGTCTTTCCGCGCCTGTGTCCTTATCCTTCGAGACCCAAGCCTCAGCGAACCAAAAGATCAGGGACGGTTATTTTCTCTACAATGATATCTCCGAGACGGGCACCCTGCTCTATCAGTCCGGTGACAAAGGATTGGACCTCCTCACCGCGCCGGAGCGACCTTCCGTAGAGGAACATCATAAACTCTCCCAAAAGCATTTCGGGAGGGTTTGGCCATTGACCTGCAGTTTCCTCTCAAGCGCCTACAGACAGGCCGCTGAGCAGCAGAATGAAGCGGCGACGTTATCCCTTCACTTGTGTGCGGAACAAGCCTACAGGGCCTTCCTCCTGACCCACAGCCTGCATGTACCCCGCAGCCGGGACCTCTCTGACCTGAGAGCGCTTTCCGAGGCGATCCAGCCGGAACTGGCCCAGGCCTGGACCGATCAGGCACAGGCATTTCATAATCTAAAGCAAGCTTTCACCGGCACCCGCTTTTCATCAAATTTCACGGTGGGGGCGGAAGAACTCGACCGGCTGTTTTCCTGCACAGATCAGCTGCTCCGGCTGGTTCGTTTTCTTTGCCGCAAGAAGCTTGAGACCCTTGAAGAAGGAAGCCCTGACCGGCCCCAGATTGACCAAAACACTTTCATGGAAAACGCCGCCCGGGAAGACCTGCCGTTGCGCCCCTTGCCTGTTGATCATGACAAAGACTATATCGCTCGCTCTCCCGAACTGCAGAAGAAGCTGGACCGACTGTTCAGCAGCCTGTTCGATCTGGAAGACCCCTGCTGTCAGCTGGTGACCATTTCCCATGTGATGAAGTGTCTGGCATGGGAAGGCGGAGATGTGGAACATGACGGCATCAGCCTGATGGGAGACGTGACCCGGGAACGGGCGTCTCTCCTCAAAGACAAGGTCTACAACATTTTCGATCTTATCCGGGAACTCCGGGTTCCCGATGAAGAACTCCAAAACGGCAAGACGATTGACCGTGAGACAAAAGGGGATGCCGAACATCCCCCTTACCGTTCCAGCCGGGTGGCCTGATTTCCTCCGGGGTGCGTACCGGGCCTGGAACGGAGACTCGGCGGGAGCGACCCTGTATGACCATACAGGTCGACAGGGTTCTCCCGTCTTTTCTGTGGTTGGGGGTGCAGAATCCTGTAATTTTTTTGATGTTTTTTTGGGGGTAGATTTTTACGTCGCTGGATATCGGGAGATATCTTTGGGTTTCTTGAGAGGTATTTAGGATGCTTTGCAGATACAATGATGAACACCAGGCCGCGCGCGGCCCCCTTGACGAGGGGGCGAGAGCGGCGTCTACTTTATGGATTATGAGCAGGAAAGAGCTTCCCATAAGGTTTAAGGCCTATCCGCACGCCAATGACAATGGCAGCGTCTCCGGCAGTCCGCTGGACCCCAGATTGTTGTCCCTGGCCCGGCTGATCGCCCGGGCCGCTGTGCGGGACCTGATCGACGGCCAGACCGCAAATGACAACCTGACGGTCGCCGGGCGACATCCCGTCAAAGGAACCGAACATGGTGCAGCAGCGCCATTGATTGTGGAACAAACCGAGAGTGATCCCAGGCCTCCCCACACTGCCGAGCCTCTATCAACCACTGAACCTTCCCGTTATGCCGACCTCCCTGCCGGCAGGCAGCTTGATCTCTTTCCCGACGCTCCAAACTCCGAGAACACCCATGACCACTAAGAACCCCACCCCCATTAAAGCCGCCATCTACGCCCGCTACTCCTCCGATAACCAGAGGGAGGCTTCACTCGAAGACCAGATCCGCCTGTGCAAGGAAGCCGCCGACCGGGAAGGCTGGACCATCACCAAGACCTATCAGGACAGCGCCATGAGCGGGGCCTCTTTGATGCGCCCCGGCATTCAGTCTCTTATGGAAGACGCGCTGAAGGGCAAGTTCTCCATTATCCTGACCGAGGCTCTGGACCGTCTCTCCCGCGACCAGGAAGATATCGCCGGGCTTTATAAACGCATGAGCTTCGCCGATGTCAGGATAATCACTCTCTCAGAGGGCGAAGTGAACAACCTGCATATTGGCTTGAAGGGCACCATGAACGCGCTCTATCTCAAAGATCTCGCCGATAAAACACGGCGCGGCTTGCGGGGCCGCATTGAACAAGGCAAGTCCGGCGGCGGCTTGACCTATGGATACGAGGTCCGCCGCTCTCTGGATGCGGAGGGCAACAAGGTCACCGGGGAACGGAAGATCAACCAGAAAGAGGCCGCTGTCATCCGGCGCATCTTTGAGGATTTCGCCAAGGGCAAGTCACCGAGGGCCATTGCCAAGGCGCTGAACGGGGAAGGCGTGCCCGGTCCCCGCAAAAAGACCTGGACCGGCTCCACCATCCGCGGCCACAACAAGCGCGGCACCGGAATCCTCAATAACGAACTTTATATCGGCAGACTGGTCTGGAACCGCATGCGCTATATCAAGGACCCGGAGACAGGCAAACGGGTCTCGCGCCTGAACCCTCCCGAACAATGGGTCATCCAGGAGGTGCCCGAGCTGCGCATCATTGACCAGGCTTTGTGGGACATCACCCGGGACCGCAAGGCCCAGATCCAGGAGCGCTACCAGAACCAGATCGAGGGGGTGCGCAATGCGCTCGCCAACACCAGACGCCCCAAGCATCTGCTCTCCGGCCTGCTCAGCTGCGGCCACTGCGGAGGCCGCTATAGTATCGTGAGCCAGGATCGTTATGGCTGCTTCAATGCCCGGAACCGCAACACCTGCAGCAACACGCACACCATTAAACGCCAGAGGATCGAGGAACGGGTGCTGCATGGCCTCAAGGACAAGCTGATCACGCCGGAAGTGGTGGAGACCATCATCCGGGAGATGCAACAGGAAGCCAACCGGCTGCAGCGGGAACGCCTGCAGGGCCATGATCAGAAGAAGAAGGATCTTGCCGCCATCGAATCTAAAATGATGCGTTATGTGGAGGCCATCGGCGACGGCACCGACCTCCCCCTCATGCACACCCAGCTGAAGGAGCTGGAAGTCGAGCGCAAGCGCCTGGAACAGGAGCTCAGTCAGGAACCGATTAAACTGCCGGACCTGCATCCAGGCATTGCCACCCTATATCGCGAGAAAGTGGAGCGATTAACCGAGGCGCTGAATGATCCGGCCTCCCTCGACGAAGCCGGGGAAGCGATCCGCTCCCTGATCGACAAGATCATCCTCACGCCCATAGAGGACAAGGACGGCACCAACACTCTCGAAGTAGCTCTCTATGGGGAGCTTGATGCCTTGCTGCATTTCATGACGAGTAAAGAGAACGCGCTGCAGCCCTCAACCCGGGCCGTTAGGCCCAGTCATTCACCCCGCAACCAGGTGACGGGTAACGACGATAATAGTAATGAACCCAATAGCTTACAGATAACAGAAAGCCATCCTTCCGATATGGAAGGACGGCTTTACTGTCTCAGTGGTTGCGGGGGCAGGATTAGTCTCGTCGCTTTGCTCCTCGTCAGCTTCGCAAAGAACCTGCAGATCGGCTTGTGGCCGCTCTGCAAGGATCAGATCCTGGACCCGGCGCACAAAGTTTAAAGGGCCGGTCCCTTATTGGGGCCGACCCTTTAAATTGGTTGCGGGGGCAGGATTTGTACGGAAGTTGTCGTCCTGATACTTGTTGTTTGCAATCCTTCGACAATTAGCAACCCCGTGTTTTTCTACACTGCTTTGCAGAGGGTTTCGTTACACCGGGAACATTAATGCGACCGGGAAATACCGAAAAGTATCTACCTTACATAGAGTTAGATGAAAAATTGCGCATCTTATACCCATTGGAATAAAACTTTATCTGGCTGTGATCCAGACAAGGTTTCCACATCGCAGGCGCAATACCAGAGACCGAACTTAGTCGGTAAGTTGAAATCCCGATCAAACTGTTTTATTCACCGCTTTCCTACTTTAAGCTAGCCGCCGACTGCTTAGCTTGTTCCAAACCGTTCCTGGCAGCCCACTCAAACCAAAATTTTGCTTTCCCGATGTCTTTCGGCGTGCCGTTTCCGGTAACATGTAGGACGGCTAGATTATTCTGCGCCCCCGGATGCCCCTGCAGAGCAGACTGTTCATACCAATAGAGGGCTTTGGTGTAGGACTGCTCCAGCCCGCCCTGGCCTGTTTCATAAAGCTTGCCAAGCACGACCTGGGCATCCCTGTCGCCCATCTCGGCCACTTTCTTCCACATATTGACACCCATGACTGTATCGCCTGAATTAAAAAGATTTGCGGCCATCAGGAAAATCTCTGTTTTCGGTTTTCTTGAATCTTCAAGCATATTGCCCAGCTTCTTGGCAGCATAATCATATTCCTGATCGGCGGCGGCTTTATAAAGTTTGAAGGCCCGTTTCAAATCCTTCTCACCCCCCTTGCCGTTTTCATAAAGTTCGGCGAGGTAAGCCTGGCCGCCCGGATCGCCCTGGTCCGCCGCCTTGCCATACCAATAGGCGGCCGTTTCATAGGACTGCTCAACCAGTTCCCCGTTTTCGAACACTAATCCCACCTCGACCTGAGCCTCGGCGTCATCCTGTTCTGCAGCTAGTTTCAGTAATTCAAAAGCTTTTTCCGGAGATTTCTTTACACCGTCTCCCGACCGATACAACATAGCCAGATTAAACTGTGCGTCAGAATTGCCGGCATCGGCCGCAACCGCATAATGTTTCGCGGCCTCCCTCGTGGACTGTTTCACGCCCCAGCCCTCGTAGTAAAAAACACCAACCAGAAATCGTGTATAGGCATCACCTTGATCCGCCGCGCGGGAATACCACTCAAAAGCCTTTTTGTAGGATTGCCCGACGCCTTCCCCCAATTCGTAGAGATATCCCATATAAAACTGAGCATCCACATCCCCCTGCTCCGCCAACGGTTTGAAGATGGCCAGCGCCCGGTCATAATCCTCGGCTTCGAAAGCCGCCTCCCCTTCCGTCACCGTCCCTTCGGCACAGGCGATGGATGCCACGGATTCAGCAGAGACCACCATCAGAACGACAAGGAGGATTTGCCGGACAGTCGTTAACAGTTTCCAGATTGAATGGTTCATAAAATGCTCCCCTCCGATTGGAAATTATGACCGTGTAGAAAGCCGTCGGATTTTATTGGCCGGCCGCCTTCTGCTTGGCGGCGCAATCGCTGATCCACGTATAGACCAGCCCCTTGACCTGAAGATCGAAACTTCCGAAATCCATGCCGTCCCCTTCAATATGTACGGTTTTCACATTTTTCATTTTTTCAAACACAGCTGCAGAATTTTCCTTGCCCCAAGCAGCCCAGTAACGATCATTGAACCCGCTTGAATATCCACCATCCGCGGATAGAAGTTTCTCCCCCGTGTCCAGCGTCATAGTCATCGGGACAACACGATTGGGATCTTCCTTTTGTGCTTTCGGCCAGCCGTTCACACTGATTTGTGTGTTCATATTTCCATCCCGAACCCGGTAGCTGAATTCCAGCTTCATCGGTTTGTCCGTCCCCGGCGCATTACCGCCTCTGAAACCGATAATACAGCCGCCCTTGGGCATGCTGGTGGAGAAGTTGAGATTCATTTTCTGCTGAGCCGTTACACTGACCGGGACAAAAGCCGCGTTGAAAACAATAGCGCAAATCAGAGTATTTGTTTTTTTCATGGAACTTCCTCTCTTGGATTACTCGTCAACAATAGGGATTGGAGATGGGGCAGGCATTTGTTCGGCCCATTGTATAATTCACGGCATTGTTCCAGTTCATTTTATCAAGCGCCTGCTGGCTTCGCTGCCAGCTTTCACCGGCCAGGCGGCCGGAAGATCCGCCGCCATAGCTGTAGGGCGTATTGCGCCGCCCCTGGGCCCAGGCCGCGGCCGCCAGACCGAACTGATAAGACCAGTCGTTTTTACGACGTTCCGCCGCCTCCGCCATTTCCCTCTCCCGGCGGGCCTTGTCCTCGCGGATCTTTTCCGCCTTCATGGAGCGATAAATGGCAATGGCCATTTCATCTCCCCGGGCGGCGGCCAGCGCCATATAACCCTCGCCCTTTTTCCGGTCAAGGGGAACGCCATCCCCGTACCAATAGGCCATCCCGACCCATTTGGCAGCTTCTACATGTTGCTGCCGGGCGGCATTCTCAAACAGGATAAAGCCATCATTCTTATTCGCCTGGTTAATGACACCGGGCTTGCCGTAGTAAAGCCAGCCCCCAAGCATCCAATTAGCTTCCGCCACCCCTTCCTGCATCAGCCGGATCACTGCATCCAGGGCGCGGTTTCTCGTGACCCGGTCGCTTACCGTTTCCAGAATCTGGTTTGCCATCGCCAGTTGCTGGGTAGCCGGCAGAGACGGATCGATCGGCTTCAACCGTCGACGATAACTCTTCGCCCTTACCTCTCCCAGTGCCGTCACTCTGTCGCAGGCTTCGGCACTGCCCAGACGGCAGGCTTTGTCCAGAAGGGCAATCATCGGCGCAGGCTCCAGGCGGATAGTCCCGAGGCCCTGTTTATAGATATCTGACAGGTTCAGGCATCCCCGCGCCAAGTCCATGTCGCAGGCATCCCGGAAAAAAAGCGGGACCTCCCATTGTGCAATGCGGCTGTTGCTGTTTTTCGGCCCAAGTTCGCCCGCGTCATTGCAGGCGTAGGCGTCCCCGGCCAGACAGGCCTTGACGAGCAATTTAACGCCTAGCTCCAGATCCCCAGAACTTCCGCCGCCGGTCAGCAAGCGTCCCAAGAGGGCGCAGGCCGGTATCGTATTGCCGTCGGCGTCCAGACACCCGCGCCGGGCATATTTCAGGGCGTCATTCTCATTCCGCGCTTGGCCACGCCCTTCCAGAAAAGCTTCCGCCATACCGGTGCAAGCCCACGCCATTCTCTTTTTGCAGAATTTCTCGAATAAATCGACGGCTTGTCCTAGCGACGATGCATTCCTGTCATCATAAAACAGCGATGTCGCCTTCAGACGGCAGCCCTCACTATTCCCCTTGTCGCAGGCCATGTCGATCAGTTTCTGCGCCCGGTTTTTGTCTTCCGGCCGACCGGCAATTCTCAGGCTTTCGGCCAGCCCGGCGCAGGATGCCTGGTCACCAAGTTCACTGCAGCCCCGTTCCGCGGTTTTCCGAGCAAGGTCATTGTCGGTGAAACCTGCTTCCCCGGCCCGGATAATTTCCGCCGCCCGGTTGCAACCGGCAGCAGCTCCCTTTTCACAGGCCCGCAGGTAGTACCCCAGTGCGGCACGCACCTCCAGCTTCAAATCTCCTTGTCCGATCTCGAAGCCCCGGGCCAGGCGCAGGCATTTATCCGCTTTGCCTTTGAGGCAGTCCTTGTTCCAGTCGATCGCCACCCCGTAAAGCACTACCGGCATATTCTGATGCCCGTTGTAAACCGCACTGTGTCTCCTGCCCTCGTGCCCGAGCGGAATCTTTTCCGCTGCCAGGAGTGTCTGGCCGGCAACGCACCATGCAGAAATCAGGAGCAGATATTTAAGAAAATGACGGGCAAGAATCATTCTACTCTCCGGAAAAATACTGGCCTCCCTTTCAAGTGGAAAGAGAGGCCAGGTATAAAGTCACTTCAAGGATGGTTTTCTCCTGCGCGTCAGGCCGATACCCAATACCCCCAATCCAAACAACAACGATATGCCAGGAGCCGGCACGTCGGCAGCGCCGCCTTGGGAATCTTCTCGAGGCGATACATTTATATCTCCAAACATCAAGCCACGCCCTTGAGTGTGAACACTGCCATAAATCTGGGATACGCCATCATTTTGAAAACTGTCGAAGATATGGAGATGAAAAACAATCTCACTGGTAATTGCAGCAAGAGCGCTTAAATCAAACCCTATTCCACGGTATCCTTCCGAGTTGGGACCAAACCAGTTGAAGCCCGATATATCATTCGTAAAACCGTCCAGACTGGTGCGCAGCACATAGTCTGAAACACTCTGGCTACTATCTGTTGCCAAAAACAGGGAAGATAGCTCAGCTTGGTAACCGGTGGTTGGAAGAAGAGAAAAATTCAGATAATGATTCTCGCTAAAAGCATCGGGAATGTTTGTAAATGTAAAGGAGAGTGCACCATGATTGACACTGTCATTTACAATTCCAACAGCTTCCAGATCACCGCCTGTCAAAAGCGTTTCATCCGGAAGGTACCTGGCGGGATAAGGTGTGTTTTCCGGGCGATTAGCGGCCTTGGCGCCAATCCCGGGATTCCAGAATACCTTCACCGCAGTTGCTGAAGCTGTTGTGTTCAAGGCCGTAAAATTCAAAAGCACTGCCAACAGGGTGCAGGCTGCAGATGCAACAGTTTTGCTGCGCAGAACATTAATTTTTTCTATAACAAAAGCAGGTAACATGGGTACCCTCCTGTAAATTAAATATCACTTCATCAAAATAGAGCTGCCGGTCCGGAAACCGGCGGGGATAATATCCGCAGTGTCATTTGGAAACAGCCTCGCAACAGGCCCGAAATTTGCCTGGTATTGCCGGCCTCTCCCCCACTACTCAATTCTCCGACTCAACATTAGGTAAAATTTTAAATTATTGACATCCCCCGTTCCGGGGATGTGTTAGCAGGGCTTCTCCCGGCTATATAGTGATTGAAATACCCCATAATCAAAGAGTATGATTTTCAAGAGGGAAAAGGGGTCAAGGATGATATCAGCCGATCTGATGGCAACGCCTTTCGGTCGTATTGCGTTGGTATGTATTATCGCTGTTTTAGCGATTGCGGGGGTGACTTGGTTCTCCCTGGATCAACCCTATCTGGAAATTTCTCTTGAGCATGGCTCGGATTTGACCATCAGCTCACGGGTCGGCAGCATAGTGCTGGAGCCGCGAGACCTGACGGCAGAACCAAGTGAATTTATCGACGATAACATTATCCGCCGTTTTTACCAGCGTCAGGACAGGCTGGCGAAAATCATCGCTGAAGATGAGATCACTCTAGAAACAGCGGGGCAACGTCGGGTCGTTTCGCCGCGACCGCGTACGTTGAGCGATCTGCCGTTAATCTACTGGGCACAAATTCTCACCGCTATCGGGTCGCTCGCTATTTCCGGCTGGGTCTGGTCATTGCGTCCTCGTGATCTGCCCTCGGTTTTATTTGCCCTGAGCGGCCTTTCTCTCTGTATATCAGCGCTGGCAGCCGCCATCTACAGTACACGCGTTCTCGCTCTTCCGGAACATCTTTTCCGGAGTTTGAACGCCATCAACCTCATCGGCGCCTATGGTTTCGGAATTGCCATGTTGTGTCTGTTTCTGATCTATCCGACGCGATTAAAGGGTTGGCGTATATTGCTGCCCGGTACAGTTATCATGTTCCTGGCTTGGGGAACAGTAGCGACGCTCAGTCTGCTCAATATCCTGCTGTTTCTACCCGCAGCATACGGCCCAAATCTGATCATGTTGTCAGAAATGATCGCCATTTGCTTCGCCATAGCTGCCCAATATTTTGCCAACCGGCAAAAACCTGCTGAAAAAGCTGTTTTGATCTGGTTTGGCCTCTCCGTGATGATCGGTGCCGGCGCCTTTATCGCGCTGACCGCAACCCCCATGATCTTCGGCAGTGATGCCTTTATCCTGGAACAGGGATATGCCTTTTTGTTTTTTCTCATCATATATGTGGGCCTCGCGGCGGGCTTGCGTCGTTACCGCCTGTTTGATATCGGGGAATGGGGATTCAGGATTGTTTTCTACATGGCCGGTATATTTCTGCTGGTTGCACTGGATGCTCTTCTGGTCTTCATTCTTTCTCTGGACCGGTTCCCTGCGCTCGGCATTTCGCTTCTGCTGGTCGGTTTTCTATATCTGCCGCTGAGGGATCTTCTATGGCGTCGCCTGGTCAACCGCTCACCTCTGAAAGAACATGAATTATTTCATGAAGTCATTGATGTCGCTTTTGAAACCACTGAAGACAAGCGGGCTGACCGCTGGATAA
Organism: Emcibacter nanhaiensis; assembly: GCF_006385175.1. NCBI lineage: Bacteria > Pseudomonadati > Pseudomonadota > Alphaproteobacteria > Emcibacterales > Emcibacteraceae > Emcibacter > Emcibacter nanhaiensis. Next base: position 2,092 of record NZ_VFIY01000019.1, on the reverse strand, counting down.
CTCTGGTTCGACGCATCTTCGCACCACTTGAATGGCACGAAAGGGAACAAACAGCCGATGTTCCCATGTTAAAAGAAGATGGTCTGGCGTTGGAAATTCCGGCCATCGCCGGTCTCCCGGGCCTGTATCTGCGCTATCCCTGGAACGGACGAAGCCTGTTCGGAACAAGCCACCTTAACCTGGCACAGCAGCTTTTTCAGCTGATGACTCACGTGGAAAACAGTCGCGGTGACTATGAAAAAGGTGTGGCCGAAGAACGGCAAAGGATTGCCCGCGATATGCACGACAATATCGGCGCCCAACTGATGTCAGCGCTGCACAACCGGGACAGCTCCCGAAAAGATGCCATGATCCGCGAAACTCTGACAGATCTGAGGGACATCATCAATGATCACTCCCGCCCTGTTCTGACCTATGAGGAAGCACTGGCCGACCTCAGGCTTGAGGCTTCTGAGAGACTCGCTGCCGCAGGCATAGAACTTGACTGGTTTATTGACGTAGAAGGCACCCTTTTAGTCAATCCCAGAATTGTACACGGGCTTCGTTCGATCATTCGCGAAGCTATAAGCAACATTCTGAAGCATTCGGGCGCCCGCAAGGTCTCAGTGGCCTTGAACTTCTCCGACACCGGTTATTCCGTAAAAATCAGCGATGATGGAACCGGATTAAGTCAAATCCCTGGAAAGGGGGGCAACGGCCTGGAAAATATGCATACTCGCGTCACCGCACTTGGAGGCATATTGGAGTTTCCGGAAACAAAAAGCGGGGTAACTCTACATATTAAACTTCCTCCTCTCCTCGAAAGGCTTTCACTATGAAAAAAATTTTGATTGTGGAGGATATATCTGAGACCCGGAATTGGCTCACCGAAATCTCCCGTAAAACGTTTCCCGATGCTGAAATATCCGAAGCCCCCAGCATGCGCCAAGGTATCGCGCAAGCGGGACAAGGGAATATTAACCTGGCGCTGATTGATCTCGGACTGCCGGACGGCTCGGGTCTGGAAATCCTGCGGGCTTTGAAATCGGTGTCTCCGGAAACTCTTTGCGTAATCACCACCGTGATGGGGGACGATGCCCATATTGTCGCGGCTCTGTCCGCCGGCGCCCAGGGTTATCTGCTCAAGGAGCAGCCGGCTGATATGATAAGCCAGCAACTTTCCCAACTCGCCCAAGGCATCCCTGCGCTCTCTCCGTCCATTGCCCGGCGGATTATGGAGCATTTTAAACTGACTGGCCCTGCCATTATGGCAGAGGACAAACTGACTGCCCGGGAACAGGATGTCCTGGCATTGATCGCCCGGGGGCTGCGTAACAGCGAAGTGGCCATTAACCTTGGCCTGGCTGATTCAACGGTCGCCAGTCACATCAAGGCAATTTACCGCAAACTTGGCATTTCTTCCCGCGCCGAGGCTTCTTGGCATGCAACACAGCTGGGCCTGTTGTCGAAAAACAAACCGAGCTAAACAATGTGGCCGTGGAATTACACTTGGTTTTTCCGAGAAATTTCCTGGTAAAGCAAAGCATGAAGTTTATAGGTTCAAATCACCCGCAACCAACAAAATAATAACACCTTGCTTCACTATCCCTGTGCAAGGTGTTTGAGACGCTTGGGGTAATTCAACCTGGGTGGTGGGCAAAGATATTATGTGTTCAAATATGAATAAATTCGGTCTGTTGAACCAGAGTTCTATGCTATAAATAATCGTGGCTCTACAGCTGCCGGGCTCCCGCCAGTTCGACCCCCCAAGCGAGCAAAGGCGGGGGCCTGTTTTTAGATAAGGCGTGTTTCTTGGTTTAAGGCATGCCCAGTTTAAATGCCGGTTCAATGATAATGATGAATGGCATTCTGCATATCATGGGCATAATCAGTTACCATGAATATCTCGTCTACTTCAGCCCTTAAACAATCCAGAGCAGCCAGAACAATTTTGTGGTCCATCTGATGAGGTGTCAGGTCCATCAGAATCTTTTCAACCTCGTCGGCGGTTGAAGCGGTGCGATATGTTCGCTTTGAAACAAGCGCTGACACGACATCGGCAACGCCTATGATCTGACCACCAAGCGATATCTCCGATCCTCTGAGACAATTG
>NZ_VFIY01000018.1:600000-782241 GCF_006385175.1 Emcibacter nanhaiensis | reverse complement strand
AGTTGTAATTGGGGCCGGTCTTCAGGGGGTCTCGACGGCCTATTACCTGAGTAAAGCGGGTCTGGAGGTCACTGTTCTGGAGCAGCAGGCAACGGCGGGTATGGAAACCAGCTTTGCCAATGGCGGCATCCTGACCCCAAGTATGTCCGATCCATGGAATGCGCCGGGATCATGGCGGGAAATGCTCCTGACCATGGGACAGGAGGACAGCCCGTTGCTGATCCGACCCAGAGCCCTGCCTGGAATGATCGGATGGGGAATAGGATTTCTGCGAAACAGTAGTCCGGCGATTTTTCACCGCAATACCCTGAATAACTTCATGCTGTCCCATTACTCGGTGCAGATGATGAAGGAGATCCGCCGGGAATCTGATATCTCCTACGACTTTATGCCGAGCGGTACACTCAAGCTTTTTTCCGATGAAGTTATATTTGCCAAAAAGTTGGTTCAACTCGCGCCGCTTGCGGCGCAAGGGTTGAAATTTAAGCCCATGACGCCTGCCCAGATTGCCAAACTGGAACCCATGCTGGCGCAAGGTATCGACCGGATCGCCGGAGGCGTATATTTCCCTGATGACGAAAGCGGGGATGCACATAAATTCTGCCAGGCGTTAATGGCGGAGACGAAGCAACGCGGTGTGCGCTATCATTTCAATTCCGCGGTCACCTCCTTGGAGCAACAGAATGGCAGGATAAGTGCAGTCTGTTGCGGAAGCGCGATACATCAGGCAGATCTTTTTGTGCTGGCTGCGGGATGTTACTCAAGTGGTTTGCTCGGGAAAATCCGTGCGCGTGTCCCCATACAGCCCGTCAAGGGCTACTCCCTGACGTTTGCCGGAGATGGTGTTAAAGATATGCCCCGTATCCCGGTGGTGGATGATGAACTTCATGCCGCCCTGGTGCCCCTCGGCAAGCGGTTCAGGATTGCCGGCACAGCTGAGTTTGCCGGGTTTGACCGGACCCTGTCAAAGGGGAGGGTGGACAACCTGCGGGATGTAATTGCCAGGGTTTATCCTTCCTTGCTGGATAATTTGCAGGACAAGACTGGTGAGGCCTGGACCGGGTTCAGACCTGTTTCTCCGGATGGTGTCCCTCTGATTGGCAGGCTTGGTGCTGAAAATCTGTTTATCAATGCCGGACACGGGCATCTGGGCTGGACCATGGCGGCGGGATCCGCCCGTCTTCTGGCAGACATCATGACCGGGCAGGAGCCGGAGATAGACAGCCAGGCGTACAGGCCGGGCCGATTTTAGAGATCGGCAAAATCATTTACTAGCCAGGAGGGCGCCAGGTGAGAAGAGTATTTTATCATTATCTGATACCGGGACTGGTCTTTCAGTCGGTGGTCATCGGTGGCGGCTATGCCACCGGACGTGAACTGGTGGAGTTTTTCCTGTCCAACGGTCCCTTGGGCGGGTTGTGGGGCCTTCTGGTAACCTCAGCAATTTGGAGCATTGTCCTGATGCTGACCTTTGAACTGGCTCGCCTTACCGGTTCATTCGACTACAGGTCATTTTTCAAGGTTTTGCTCGGCCGTTTCTGGTTTTTATATGAAATCCCCTTCTTTCTGTTGGCGTTTCTGGTGCTTGCGGTGCTGGGTTCGGCCTCCGGCAATATTTTTGCGGAAAACTTCGGAATCAATGAACTATACGGCAGCATCGGTCTGATGGCCGCCATTGCCGTCCTCGCGTTCCAGAAAAGCGATGTCATCGAAAAAGTGATGGCCAGTTGGGCGATCGTATTATATGTGGCTTACGGTGTCCTGATCTTGTGGGGAGCCATGATCTTCCAGGATCGTATTGTCGAAAATTTCACTGCTGTCAGCGAGACTGGGGAGTGGTTTGAGGACGGGTTTAAATATGCGACCTATAATATCGCCGCCATTCCGGCCATTCTTTTCGCCCTTGGCCATCTTGGCAGTCGGCGCGAGGCTTTCACGGCAGGATTTCTGGGCGGTCCCCTGGCTATTTTGCCAGCGTTTTTCCTCTATGTGGTGATGGTGGGATTCTATCCACAAATCAACGGCGTGGCGGTTCCCCTGAAGTATATCCTGGATGTTCTTGACGCCCCCTGGTTCAGTATCTTTTTTCAGATTGTCATCTTCGGGACGTTTATTGAAACCGGAACAGCCCTCATTCACATGCTGAACGAGCGGATTGATCATACCCTGCAGGAACAACAAAGAACCATGCCAAAAAGTTTCCGGCCCGCCATCGCAGTGGTTGTCACTGCCGCGGCGGTATTCGTTGCGGCAAAGGTGGGGATCATTTCCCTGATCGCCCAGGGATACGGTTTGCTCACATACGGCTTCATCGCTTTTTACCTGGTGCCGGTCATGACCGTGGGGGTGCGAAAAATATTCCGGCCGGCCACGTTGCAGGTTCACAATTCCGATCATATCGATCAGTAAAACTTACAGGAGTTTGTTTTAATGACTATTGAAAGACTAGGGCGGCCGCCGGTACTGGCTGATGGCACCGTTGTTCCTCTGTCGCCGGCCATAAAGGCGGGAAACAATCTGTATCTATCCGGCGTTTTGCCCTTTCGCGCGGATGGAAGTTTCGCCGAAGATGATATTTCGGCCCAGACGCGACAGTGCCTTGGAAATATGGAAGCTGTGCTCAAGGCGGCTGGCGCAGGTCTCGAGGATGTGGTCAAGGTCACGGTCTGGCTGGTGCGGCGGGAAGACTTCAGGGCGTTTAATGCGGTCTACAGCGAGTTTTTCGCCGATTGTCCTCCGACGCGTTCTACGGTTTGTTCCGAGCTGATGGTTCCCGGCGCTCTTATTGAGATTGAAGCGGTCGCCTATCTTGACCGCGTTTGAGGCGAAGGGAGGAGAAGGGAATGCAATTTCTTTCAAAATTACAGGGCCCGACGGCTATGAGCCGTCGGGATGACGTTGGTGTGACTGAAAGATCTGATAGAGAAGCAGCGCGGTACGCTTTGTTGCCTTTCTGAAACCTTCAGTATCGAGCCACTCCTGGGTGGTATGAGAACCTCCTCCCCAGGGGCCCAGTGCATCGATGGAGGCCACATGAGGCGCGACAAAGGAGATATCACCTGCTCCCCGGTCACCCGGCTGGTTCGGTCCGACCGGCCCGTACCCCAGTTCCTGGCTCACCTCGTCAAGAACTCCAAGAAGTCGCTTGTTTTCTGGTGTAATCGACATGGCCGGGTAAAGATCGGTAAAGGTGATTTCGGCCGATGTATGAGGCAAATTTTCTTCAATAATTTTCCGCATTTCCGCCCGGGCGTCATCCAGCTGCTCACGGGAGATGAATCTGAGATCGCCCCGGCTCTCGACAACCTGCGGAATGATGTTGTCTTTACCGGCCGACGTCCAGGTCGCGGATCCGGCATCAAATCCCGCTGATGTCCCGCCGGCAATCACTGCCGGGTTCAGAGTCAGGTTTGGCATGTTTTGGGCGAATTTATGAAATTTTTTCAGGATCCTGGCGGTTTCATATATGGCGCCGTCACCGGAATCTTCGGAGAAAATTGTGCTGGAATGCGCCCGTTTGGCGGACACTCCCAGGGACCACAGGCTTGCTCCGCGCCGGGCGATCACGGCCTGGTCCTGCTGTCCCGATTCAAAGCTGAGCGCCATGTCGGATTGTTTTGCGGCGTCAATAAGCTCCCGACGACTGAGAGAGAGGGGGGGACCCACATTTTCTTCATCGCCGGTCAAAAATATTTTTATGGATTTTCCATCCAGTATGCCGCAGGCGTGAAGGGCTTTGAGAGCATAGAGCATGACAACGTCGCCGCCTTTCATGTCAACTACACCCGGACCGGTGATGTGGTTCCCCTGATGGGTGAATTTCTGGAAATCGCTGTCCTTTGAAAAGACTGTATCCAGATGGCCGATCAGCAGAATATGCGGTCCGTCTTCTCCTTCCCGTTGGGAATAAAGATGGCCGGCCCGCTTCATTTCGAATGGCATTTTTATCCAGAAATTCTTAAACCCGAGTTTTTCGAATTCAGCGGCAAACTCCTCTCCCACTTTTCTTACCCCGGAAATATTGCGGGTGCCGCTGTTGATATTGACGACTTTTTCCAGAAAACTGATTTGTTCTTCAAAATGACGATCAATATAGCTGAGGACCTGGTCTTTCTCCTGCAGGTCTTCGGCGCAGTTGGCCGCAAAAGCCGGGAGGAAGAACACAAAAGCGACAAAGAAAGATCGAAACCCGGTCATTTTCAGTTCCCCTGTTCCAGGATTTGGGCAAGGATTTTCGGGTCTTCGGGCAGTAAGCCCGCCTTTGGAAGCCTGGTCACCATCTCCTTCCAGTCAGGCCATAGCCTGAAGGCTTTCCGGAACAGCGGCAGGCTCTCCTCAACCCTGTTAAGTTCTGCCAGGGTTACCGCATGCCAGAAAAGAGCTTCATGGTTGCCCGGGTCCATTTTTTCGGCTGTTCGGTAGGCCTCAAGCCCTTCCTCGATGCGCCCTTCCACTACATACCTGTCTCCCTCATTGAGAAGCCGGTAGGTCTTTGCGACCGAAAGAAGGCGTCCGAGTTCCTTGAGCGGTGTTTTGTGGTCATCAACCCGAAGGCTGTATACCCAGCCCTGCCAGAGGGGTACGCCTTTATCGCCTTTTACCACCTGGAGGGACGCGGATTGTCGTCCCCGGATGTCGCCCCCTTCTTTTTGGGCCGCCTCAAGGGCCGCGTACATGCGATCGGCAAGCTCGCCGGAAGTGGCTTCGAAAGCCTGCGCCATGGCGGAACAAACAGTCGAGTTTTTCATCATGTTTGCCTGAACGGAGTAATTCTCGCCAGAGATGTTGCAGGCATTCTGAATGTTTTTGCTTCCGGTATGAGACGCTACGTTGCCACTGGCATCCAGCATGGCGACCTGACGTACCGAGGCATTGCTGTCAGCGGCAAGAAGGCCCTTGAGGGCCTGGGGCGCTGTCTTTCCGGCCTTCATCATCTCGAGCCCGAGCGGTGCATAGGACGGATCGGTAAAGGATTGGGTGGCTACCACTCCGACACCGGGTTCCGTCCTGATGACACGTACCCCGACGGCGAACCAGTGCGTCTGGACGGCGGCGCCAAGTTCCCCGCTTTCTGGATCACGGGCGATGATTGAGAAGGTGTTGGTCGGTCGAAGCGGCCGGTTGAGATGCGCCTCTTGAGCAAGGACGGGCGACCATGAAAAGAAAGCAGCCAATATGGTCAGCTTGATGAGAATAGTTTGGTGGAGGATGTGTTTCATGGCTGATGTCTCCTTAGGGTGTTTAACCGGTTGAGGAGGACTGGCTCCTCAACCGGTGGGCTTTTACAATTAGAATGCGCCTTTTACGTTCAAACCGATAGTACGGGGCCGGTTGGTGGCATATCTCTCTAGGCCGGGGACTTCCGCACCAAGGGAAATAACCTCGGACAGGTTCGCCTGCTTGTCGAACAGATTACGGACAAAAAGGGCGATATCCCATTCCCCAAACCTGGCGCCAAGCCTTGCATGAGCCAGACTATAGGCATCCCGAACGGCACTCTCAGGGGTGAAAGTCGGGTCGTTCTGGTATTTGGAAAAACTTTCGCCCGTGTAAGTATAGTTGATGCCGATATAAGCCTCGTCGGCAAATGAAACGTCGAAGCTATAGTCGAGCGCAACATTGGCCGTCCATTTCGGTGTGTGGCGCAGGCGGTCGCCGGGCACCGGGACAGTGCCGGGCACATGTGAAGTGAATTTTGCATCGGCATAGCCGATCCCCGCTGAGAGTTGCAGGCCGGACGTGATCAGCGCGGAAAGCTCAAGTTCAAAGCCGCGGCTTCTCGCCTTGCCGCCATTTACAACACGACCGAAGCCACAGGTGAAACTCTCGGAGAGCTGAATATCCTGCCAGTCGATCTGGTAAAGGGCACCGTTCACCTTGACCCTGTTATCTGCCCAGCTTGTCTTGGCGCCAGCTTCGTAGTTCCATAAGGAATCTGAATCATAGGCAGAGGAGGGCGCGGCTACTTCCGCGCCGCAGAAGTCCGGAATAAAGCTGGAGATGCCGCCGAGCCGGTAACCCTTTGCGGCAGTGGCGTAAAGCAGGACATCATCACTTATCCGGTATTCTACGAGAAACTTCGGGTTGAACCCCTGTTCCGTAGTGGTTCCTTCGGTGACGGCGCCTGACAAATCCGCCGCGATGCCTTCGCTCAGGGAATAAAGATCAATGGAGACATCGAACCAGCGCCCGCCTACGGTGACGGTCAGGTCATCGGTGATATCCACATAAAGCTCGCCAAACAGGGCGACCTCCCGTGACTTCGCCCTGGAAGTTCCTCTGTAGATGAGATCGGTGCCGAAGATGTCCACGCCCGGGAGGCCGATATAGTCAGCGAAACCGGCGTTGAAACCTTCGGGCAGCGCTTCGGAGAAACTGTTTTGCTTCGCGTTGTTGTAGTATCCGCCGATAATGAAATTGAAAGGTCCGTCCAGCGAAGAAGCAAGTCGTATTTCCTGGGTCCATTTTTTCAGGTTGATGGCCTGATTGATCTCAGTCGGGTAGACAAAACCGCCAAAGAAGGCCCCAATCTGGTCGGAGAACTCCTCATTTTCATTATAGTCCTGATCAAAATAAGAGGTTATTGAAGTCAGGCTCGTCCAACCAAGGTCATACTCCGCGGTCAGGGAAAGGTGGGTCCATTCATCGTCGAGAAATTCGGGAATAGTATAGGTTTTGACCTGATCATATTGCCCCAGTTCACTGGACCAGGACGCTCCATCGGAGCTGGTGTCCTGAACGGCGGCCTTGACAATGATTTCCAGGTCGTCATTAGGTGTTAATCCGAGCGATGCCTGAATGCCCTTGATTAGTTTATTGTCGACATTTTCCACCCGGTTCATAACGGAGGGGTTTGCGTTGTTGGGGAAGACCTGGTCGAATACGCCGGATTCATCTTCGACATAGCCGGCGATCCTGAGGGCAACCTTGTCTTCTTTCAGGGGGAAGTTGCCGACCCCTTCAAGTTTATAATTCCAGCCACCCTGGTTTGTATTCGAGAGGGTTGCGTTCAGCAGGCCCTCAAATTGCGTGCTGTCGGGCTTGTTGGTGATGATCCGAACCGTTCCCCCCATGGAACTGGCGCCATACAAAGTCCCCTGCGGGCCGCGAAGCACCTCGATCCTTTTTACATCCACCAGACGGGGGTCAACCCGGTTGGGGATCGGGGTTTCGTTAACATAAAAGCCGGTTGTATTGCTGCCGGAAATGCCGCGAATGGCAAAGCTGCGGGCGTTGCGTCCATCGCCGGCGCCACCGTAGCCGAAGGAAAGACTGGGAACCGCTGTGGCAAAATCCTCAAAGCCCTGAGCACCCATCCTGTCTAGTTCCTGAGTTCCGATAGCCGAGATACTCATGGCGACATCCTGCAAGGACGTGGATTTTTTCGTTGCGGTCACCACAATCTCTTCCAGCTCAGTAGCGACATTGTCCGAAGTGTTTATATCGGCCAGTGCCGTCGAGCACGACAGGGCTGTGGAAATTGACAGAGACCATAAAATAGCAGTTGAGAGGTGTAGGCGTTTTTCCTTCATGATTTTACTCCCTAAGGACAGTGGTTATTATATAAAAATGACATCAGATTTAAATATCTTCAGAAAATCTAACCTCCTTTTCTGTCCAGACGTTTTTAACGCTGTAACATGTGTTTCTGGAGGCGCTGTCAACCGGATACAGATGTCAGCGCTCTGGCGACATAAGGTATATTTTCACGGTTTAGGCCGGCAACGTTGATCCGGCCATTGGCTGGCATGTAGATTGAGTAACTGCGTTGCAAAACAGAAACCTGGTCTTCGGATAAGTTCAAACGGGAGAACATGCCGTTTTGTCCGGTGATGTTTCCAAGACCGTCGTTGGTTCCATAATGGGCAAGAGCGGTGTCCAGGTCTTTGCGAAGAAAAGTAATGCGGGAACGCATCTCATCAAGTTCCCTTTGCCAAGATGTGCGCAGGGTCTGGTCCTCAAGTACCGTTGTTACAAGGGCGGCGCCGTGAGCTGGCGGCATGGAGTAACTCTGCCGCGCAATTCTAGCCATGTTGGATTCGACAGCTTCTGCCTGTTTAACAGTGGGGGATTTGATGATCAGGGCGCCCACGCGTTCCCGGTAAAGGCCGAAGTTTTTAGAGCATGAATAGGACAGCAGGACTTCGGGAAGGCTGGCAAAAAGCTTGCGTGTCAGACCAGCATCCTCTTCGAGGCCGTCGCCAAAACCCTGATAGGCCATGTCAATAAACGGTAGCAGGCCTTTCTGTTCGATGAGGGAGATCAACGCCTCCCAGGCTTCGGCTGGAATGTCAGCACCCGTGGGATTGTGGCAGCAGGCATGGAGCAGGACAATGTCGCCTGCTTCGGCCTGCTCAAGGGACTGCAGCATGGCAGTGGTGTCCACCTGTCCAGTTTTGGGGCAATAATAGTTATAGCTCTGTGCGTGTAGCCCGGCTGCTTCCAGGATCGGCACATGATTGGCCCAGGTTGGATTGCTGACCCATACTGTGGCGCCGGGAGTGCTAGTCGCGATCAGATCAAAACCCAACCGCAGGGCGCCGCATCCGCCGGGCGTCTGCAGGACCGACAGCTTTCCTTCCAGTTGATTGGAAAGATCGGTGCCAAGTGCCAGATTCCTACACGCCCTGGTAAAGCCGGGCCAACCGGCGTGTGAAATATAGGATTTGCTGGCTTCCTGTTGAGCGAGGCGAATGTAGGCTTCTTGGACCGCCTCCATGATTGGGGTCCGGCCATCAGCTTGTCGATACACGCCGACCCCCAGGTCAACCTTTTCGACCTTCTGATCAGCTTCATAGAGAGTCGCTAGCCCCAGTATCGGGTCTGTGGGTAGTACAGACAGAGACGAGAATATCGGTGATTTGTATCTCTGTGAAATATAGTTTCTCATATTATAAAAAGGATGCGAGTAGGTAAAGATGGTCATAATAAGTAGCCTTGATTTTACGTGTCGCTGTTCTCGGTATTCTCGCAGGCAATGAGGGCTGAAACCCGTGTAGCGCCGCTAAAGTGTGAAAGAGCTGTGAGAGCGATTCTTTCACCGTTTTACTGGTGAACGTAGTATAAATATAAAAATGATATCATATTCATTAATAACTGGTAGTCAAATTCCTTTTTGGGAGTAGGTACTCGATAGGTTGCATTTGGTGCCGACAAGCATGCCCTTCACATCTCTAATGTGGCAAACGATATAAAAAGCTCCATAAAAATGTTCAGCTAGTATTGGTTTTTCTGCAACACAGGAAGGCGCGACGGGAATTGAACCGTGAAAATGCGTTGAAGAATCGATCCAGATTGATAGTTCCCGATCAATTCTTGCCTAGGATATGAGCCTATCACAATGCTTCGGCTATATTCTCAAAAATTGGCGACTTCTAAGCTTGAGCCTGACAATATCTTACAGATTAGCCCTGCTACGCTCCATTGGTTCTTTGATGTTGATTGTCAAAGTTGCTAGCCAGAGCGCGAGGAATGTATGGCAGAGATGCCTGCCTGGGGAAGGTGTTCGCGTGATTCCGTAGAAAATATTCAACAAATCGTAGCTACGAGATATGGCGAATAATTTCGGTGTTGGTTTAATCTTTATTAAAAATTTAAGTAGTCGAGGGGGGCGTTGATAGAGCCCAAGTTTAATATAACGGCTATTTGGAAAGCGGACTTAAGGGGATGCGGTTGTACTTTGTCTTGTTTTACCGTTCCATGCTTTAGCTCAATTGTTCTCCGATGCTGGTTTATTTATGTGCCAAGAACAGCTGCAAAAGTCCGTTTCTCAAAATATCCCCAAAAAATCAGTCGAAGGAACCGAGTAGGGCTATTTAGGTAGAAGATATGGGCGTCTCAACTCAGGCAGATAACATCCGCACTGCAGACGCTGTTGGTCTGGTACTGTAGGCGGAATTCTAGCGTGGAGAGTATTAAGTGTCTAGTGTGGAGAGTATCAAGTGCAATGTATTTTTTCCAGTCCTGAAGGATTTCTTTGGATATTATGTTATCGAGTATAAATTTCTGGTTTTGACGGATATTGATGGTAATCTTCTTGCCTCCAATCCGCGCTACACAGATACTTTTTCCGCAAAATACTCCGATCCGCCCAGTGAACCGGAGAAGGAAGTTTTGCCCAACCTGACTGCTGAGGAAGTCGTGAGTGTAAAGAATCAGCTTTTGGGCGGCACTCCTGAAGAGAAGGTGTCAGAACAGAAAAATCAGGATGGAGTTGTAATTTCAGTTCAATGGCAAAGCTTCAGTTTTGCGCTGAGAGGGCAGAAGTATTTAGTAAAAGTCGGTGCCAACGTGCCGGCAATAGAAGTTCTCCGTCAGGGGTTGCAGAAGTCGGGGGAGGGTGCTGGGGTAGGTTTCTGGCGTCTGGAAAAAAATGCGAGGAAGGTGTACTGGTCACCCGAAGTATATGAAATTCACCAAGTTCTTGCACAGGAATTTAATCCTACCAAGGAAAATATCAGTGGACTTCTCGGTGAAGCTGATTGGCGGGAACTCGAAAACAGCATTCACGAGGCATTTGGAAAAGGCAAACCCTTTGTTCACGCTTTTTCCATAAACGGTCTGGGAGGCGGCGGCAAACATATAGAAATCAAAGGGGGGCCTGAGATCGGTGTCAGGGGGCACGTGAAAGCCGTGTCGGGGACTGTTCGGGAAAAAACCCGCGAGACCGAAATGGAAGTCAAGTACGCGGATGCCAGAGAAAAATTATCGCTGGTAGAAAATTATATGAAGAATCTGGAAAGGACTCTCGACTATCATGCCCTGGTTTCGATCACGGATACGTCTGGTAATATTATATTTGTGAACCAAAAGTTCTGCGATACTTCCGGATATTCCGCCTCAGAATTAATGGGGCGAAATCACCGCATTCTCAAATCTGGAAAACACAACCCGGGATTTTATGGAGAGATTTGGAAGTGCATTTCCTCGGGGGAAGTGTGGCAAGGGGAAATCTGTAATCTGAACAAGACGGGAAGAGATTATTGGGTGTATTCAACAATCGTTCCCTTTCTGGATGAAAATTCCGCTACACCAACTCACTATGTGTCGGTCAGAACCGATATTACCGAACAAAAGAAATGCAAGCAGCGACAGGATGAACTGATGAGGCAGGCGCTGGAACTCAGCCGAGTAAAAAATGATTTTCTCGCCAATATGAGCCATGAGTTGCATACGCCCCTGAATGCGATCATCGGATATTCTGAAATGATCATCGAAGAATATTTTGGCAGTCTGGGGCATGAAAAATATATGGAGTACATCCAGGACATTCATAGCAGTGGCGAAAAGCTTCTTGACCTTGTTAACAATGTTCTGGAAATTTCCCAGCTTGAGACCGGGAAATATGAAATTGCGCCGGCACATGTCCGTCTCGGAAGAATCCTTCAGGATAAATATGATAAATTTGCTCCTATGGCCGCGGCCAGAGGCATAAAACTCGCTGTTGAAAACCCAGAACAGATTGACGAGGTTTGCATAGATGAGGTAGCCGTTCGGCAAATTTTGTCCAATCTCCTGTCCAATGCCATCAAATTCTCCCTTGATGGCGGCTATGTTTCCCTTCTTCTGACCAGTGATTCCTCCGGATGCCTTGTGTTTAATATCCGGGATAAGGGGATTGGCATGAGCCGGGAGCATGTTGAATTGGCTCTACTTCCCTTTGGGCAGGTGGAGCCCGCCCAATCACGCAGTCATGAAGGAGTTGGCCTTGGATTGCCGCTGTGCAAGCATCTGGTTGAGATGCATGGGGGAATATTGGTTGTTGATAGCGAGATCGGGAAGGGGACCGAAGTGAGAATTCAGGTTCCCTACGATGATGTATCCATCGCTTACACATCGGCCGATGTGAACTTGAGTTGATTTGGGGTGCAGATTCATGTGGCGACATTGCAGGAAACAGGAGTCTTGGTTCAGTAGAAAACACGCTATTGATTTATATTGTAGTTGTCAAATTGATGTAGCTTGCGAGACTATACCACATCCGAGGAGGTGTGCTTGAAATCTAAACCTGACTTCTATTAATGTGGACCAATCGGCAGCTGATAGGTATCCAGATTGCTAGGTCGACATTTGTAGAGAAAACGCGTTTATCAATAAGATAGACCGTTTTTCAGTTATTCATCGGGGCATTGGTTTTGCGTCGATTTTTCGAACCTGTTGTTTGCTGAATTCAACTCAAAATAGAGTTGGGTTTGTCTACTTTTTTGAGACAAGTCCAATGTGTGTCGGCCAATAATATCAGATGTCGGAGTTGGTTGCTCAATAGCCGTATCCTGTTGGAAAATTGTCATCTGCCCGGCGAGATCAGAAGCCTGATCCGCGAACTTATCACCCAACATAATATAAGGATGTATCACGAAAATTTGAACAATCAGACGCCGGAAGATGTCTGGCTGGGACGTGGGACCGAAATCCTGGAAATGCGAGAAGAAATTAAACAGAAAATACGGGTCATGCGCAAAAACGTGCATCGCAAAGCCTAAGCCGGTAAAATTCAACAAAGGACCGAAACGTCACCTTGAGACAGACCAAAAAAAGTCTACCTTTCTTTGAAGACGGGCAGCTGGCAAAATGAAAGGCGCCTTTTGTTGGTTGGATAGCGGGATCCAACACCAACATATATATGTGGACGCTTTTCAGTTAGCAACTTATAAAGTACTTCCCCCATAAAGAAGGCGTTCCCTGAGGGATTCAGCTCATTTTCTAGGCAGCTGCGGCAGTTATTCAAAGAGTGGGATAAAAATTCAAAATTGTAGCATTCATAAGCCCTCGGGTTACATTAAAAGCTGCTCATAAAACCCCCTGAAAAGCGGCACTAACAGGATCAGTCCGACGGCTCCAACCACAGGCAACATGAAGGACAAGCTGAAGCGCGTTCTCCCGGACGCTCAATCTGCGCCAGCAAACCAGCCACATCACATGCGGGCCCCACTGCAGCAAACACAAGCAGGCCGGTTGCCTCCGTTTCTGACAAAAGCATCCAGAGTAGTCACGTAGGAATAGTCAATAGCAAAGTCGCCTTGTATCATCCTTGGAAAGAAGCGATTTTAGAGCTTCGGGTCTGCGTGTTCAGCCAGTTATTTGAAAAACTGGAAATGATACACCCAAAGATCAGAGCCATCAAAAAAGACAGGAACGGTCTAAACCTCTATGAAAACGGACACACCACATAGGATCACTAAAATTTCCTGTGTCATTATAGCAGGCAAACGATGTTAGAGCCTGGACACAACTGTTTCCTATACATTGAAAGTCATTCTGATAGGACGGGTTATCAGGTTTTCAACACATGACGAGATTTATTCGACCAAGCGAAAGTCGAGATCCTGAAAATCGAAGCTGAAATCAGTGAGCGGCGAGACGGCTTTCATGACAAATCCACTGAGCGTGCGATTAAAGCTCCTCTCAAACTTCACATAAGCATCCGCCTCCAGTTCACGTTCATCCCAATAGACAATGAACAAGTCTTCTTTGTAGGGCAACATCCTACCCCTCAGCCGTTCTGATTTCTCAGACGCGAAATATAGCCCACCGTTCTTTTCACTTATTGTCACTTTGCCGAACCAAGGATCTCGATAAGTTCCGATGTAATAATCCAATAGCTGCTCCGGAGAGTAAGCCGAGTCCTCAAGAACGGGAACCAACTTTGCGGCCTCAGCAACTTGCTCTTTTCGTTTTGCCTCATAATAGGTAATCCAGTCGGTGGATCTCTCAGAGGTATATGCTTCCAGCAGAGTGTTGGCAACAGCACTCAGAAAGGCACCGGAATGTTGGTTCGTGAACATTACAAAACCCAAGTCAATATCCGGGATCATATTGACATAAGAAACCATGCCCTGAAGGCCGCCCGTATGGGCTACCCACTTATGTCCATTGATGTCCTGTACACGAAACCCAAGTCCGTAAGCCTTGAAGTTGGACTGGAACTTTTCCCGGAACTCCTTTGGCACCGACATAGGAGTGTGGGGTGCAATCATGATCTCATGCTGCTCTTGGCTGAGTAGAGTTGTACCGTTAGGCAATTTTCCGTTATGCAAATGCATATTTACCCATTTCAGCATGCTCTTGGTGCTGCACAGGATGCCGCCTGCCGCTGCAGAAACGGCTTTCTCATAGGGCTTCTCTATTCTTTTGGTCCGGACCAATTTCCTCTCCGAGAGAACATGTGGTTCCGCAATATTTTTGTATCCCTTGAGCCGAACTCGGTCCGCTGCACAATTCTTCATGTCAAGAGGCTTCAGGATACGGGTTTCAACGAATCTCTCGTATGGAACGCCAGATATGGCTTCGACCACTTCGCCAGCCAAGATATACATCAGATTGTCATAAGCATATTCAGACCGAAAGCTGGAAATGGGTTTCAGATACCGCAGCCCATGGACTATCTCTTTCCTGCTGAAACCTGAAGACGGCCAGAACATCAGGTCGCCGGCTCCGAGTCCTAGCCCGCTGTTGTGCACAAGCAGATCCCGTATCTTGAACTCCCTGGTGACCCAAGGATCATACATTTGAAATGTAGGGATATAGTCCGTGACTTTATCGTCCCAGTTGAGTTTTTTCTCGTCCACCAGTATGGCAAGGGATGCAGCCGTAAACGCTTTGCTATTCGAGGCTATCGCAAAGAGGGTTTCATCGTCCACTCTCGCCTTCTTCCCAACCTCCAGAACTCCATATCCTTTAGATATGATAATTTTACCGTCCTTGATCAGGCCGAAGGATACACCAGGTACCTGGAATTTTTCCATGGCCAGTTCTATTAGCGCATCCACCTCCGCAGGCGTCATACCCCTTTCTTCAGAATGAACCGTACCGACGGCCAGTAAAGTGACGCTATAAAACAAGCAAAGCAGAAGTCTTTTCTGCATATTTTTGACGCTGATCATTTCCTTCTCCTCCCCTATGAACCGAACAAGACTGCAAGCGATAGCCCGATAAAATTGGCTACGGCGTAACCAAAAACCCCTAACAGGACGCCGGGACCAACTAGATCCACCCTACCTTTGCCGGCCGCCAAAGCCGCGGCACTCGCTGGACCGGAGGCACAAGCATTGGAGGCGATCACCACCTCCATCAACGGCAAGCCAAAAGAACGGCTACCAACAAAAATCACGACCGCATGGAAGGCGACAATCACGCTAGCATAAAGGGCGACGACAACAGCTTTGTCGAGAAGTGCCGCGATATCTGCGCTGAGGCCTATTGTTGCAAAAAAGATATACATGAACAGCAGGCCAACCTCGTAATCGCCCTTGAGATGTGTAAGCCGGTGCGGAAATAGATTGGCCACCAGAAGCGTGAGACCGGTGACAAACATTATACTGTAGCCGGAAAGGCCGACTAGGCCTGCCAGGAATTCCCCCGTCGCACAGATGACAAAAGCGAGACCGAGGGCGAGACCTATATGGCTGAGATCAATTTCGGGAAGCTTCGGCTTCTCTGCTGCCCCTCCGCCGTCGGTCGTCGCAATTTCCTCAACCGCTTCCTCCCGGAAAAAACGGCGCATAAACAGCAGAGACGGCATTAGTGCTAGCAGAGAAAGATAAATCACCCCGATCACATTGTCCGCTGCTATGCTTGCCGCTGCCAGGTCGGGGGTCAGGTTCACGGCTTGGGTCACCGCCGCCATATTCATCGAGCCACCAATATAAGTAGCGCTAAATACTCCCGCGAGTTTTGCGGCTTCCTCCCCCAGCGGTAACAAAAAGAAACCGAACACGACCCCTATGGTGGTCCCGATGGTCCCGAGGATAAAGGCCCCCAGCATACCCTGTGTTTCAGCAAGGATCCGGCGCAGGTCAGCCTTGAGCAGTAGCAGCGGAATGGAAAGCGGCACCAGATAACCCCAGACCACGCCGTAAACTTCCGCCGCCCTCGGCATCACACCAAGGTTGGAGAGCGCCATAGACAGGGTAAGGATGCCCGCCGCGCCGGAAACATTGCGACCGATGCGCGTTGTGTCAACCCATAGGCCGAAGGCAGCGGAAAGGCAAAGCCCCCCAAGAAGAAGAAGGTTAGAAACAGGAGATATAAGGCTTTGATCAAACATATTAAATCTCACAAAGAAAGACTAACTAGAACGCCGCCGGAGTTTTTGCCGAACCAATTGAAACCAATAAAGATTCCGGTAGAAATAGAGCCAGACCGGAATATTCTGGTACTCAGATCGACGAAAATATGTTTCTCCATATTTCTATTCTTTGATTCCACTATTGTTTCTTTTTTCCTGTGGCTTGATGTTTTGTAAATTTATTACCCCCATAGCGCTGCATCGGGAATGTCTACGACTCCTCCATCCCCGTAATTCAATGCGTTTTCTACGTCATGCTTCAGAAACAACGGCCCATCAATGTCGACAAAACGGCAAAACTGGCCGATCACATAGGAGGGCGCCATGGAAAGGGAGGTCCCGACCATATTGCCGATCATCAGCCCTTTACCGTCCTGCTGCGCGCGGCGGACAATCTCCAGACCTTCGGTCAGACCGCCGCATTTATCCAGTTTGATGTTTATGGCATCATAGCGCCGTTTGGCCGTTTCATATTCCTCGAGACTGAGGCAGGATTCATCAGCGCCGAGCGGCACCACGGATGTGAACCCTTCAAGTTCCGCATCTCCGCCCCGCTTCAGGGGCTGCTCAATCATATCAACCCCGAGCCTCTCCGCCTGCGGGATATATTCTTTAAGTTCGTCAAAGGTCCAGCCCTGGTTGACGTCGATGATCAGGGCGGCGTCCGGACGCGCGGCCCGGATCGCCTCAAGCTTCCCGATCGGGTCGTCACCGCTCAGTTTAATTTTGAGATGAGGATAAGCCGCAAGATTTTTTGCGGCTTCCGCCATTTTCCCCGGCGTATCGATGCCGATCGTGCACACAGTAGTCAGTGCCTTCGGCGTCATGCCGAGCAGCTGCCAGATGCTCTTGCCGCTTTTCTTGGCGTCAAGGTCCCAGAGCGCGCAGTCCAGGGCATTCCTCGCCCCACCGGGCGGCAGCAGCTCCTGCAGTTCGGCCCTGGTGAGGCCTGCCTCGATACGGCCCGCAATCGCTTCCAACTGGCTGACGATGCCGTCCGTCAAATCATTGGTGTAATAGACGCCCATCCCTTCGCCCCAGGCGGTCACCCCGTTGTCTTCAAGAGTGACCCGCACGGTATCAGCGGCGGTAAAAACATACCCTGTAATGACAAGCGGCATTTTGAGGGGAAAGGAGATTTTTTCAATATTCAATTTCATAACTGCTCTCTTTTACCGGCACGGTGCGGCAGGAAATTCGGATATTAGTTTTTCAATAATGGGATCAATGCTTTCTTTCAGGGGGTCGACACAGGGAAGTCCAACGCGCCCCGCGATATCTTCCGTCGCCTTCTGACGGGCACTATCGGAAAGCCTGGAAGTGTTGAGGCTGATCCCGACACATCGGATTTCAGGATTGGTCAGGGAGCCAATGACTACGGTTTGCTCAATCACCTGCTCAATGGTGGGCAGCCTGAAATCGTCCCATCCGGAGATAAAGTCACGGGAAGGATCATGACAAACAACAAAAGCATCCGGCTGGGACCCGATAAGCAGTCCGTGACTGACCGCCGCGTAGCCGGGGTGGAATATCCCGCCCTGACCCTCAACAATGTCCCAGTGATTCGGTTCATTGTCAGGCGACAGTAATTCCGCTGCTCCGGTTATGAAGTCAGAAATGACTGCATCGATCGGAATTCCCTGCCCGGCAATCATGATGCCGGTCTGACCACTGGCGCGAAAATCCGCATTTAGGCCCTTTTTCTTCATCTCCCGCTCAAGGACAAGAGCGGTGTATTTTTTACCAATGGCACAGTCAGTACCTACCGTTAGCAGGCGCCTACCACTTCTCTTCCGGCCGCTGGCGACCGGAAGAGACGCCGGAGGAGTCCGGATATCAACAAGGCGGGCACCGGATTTTTCAGCCGCTTCACAAAGGAAAGGCAGTTCGGAAAGTTTGGTATGAACCCCGGCCACGATGTCCATTCCCTGCTGGACCGCATCGAGAAGTGTTTCATGCCACTCTGCAGGTATCCCTCCGCCAATCCCTGCTGTGCCGATCACCAGAGACTTAACCCCCTGTCCGACAGCTTCGGCCGCAGTCAGGTCGGGCAAACCCAGATCCACCGCATCCTGACTCAATCGAAGCTGCCCCCTGCATAGCTCACGCCGCCATTCTAAAAGGCCACGACCTGTCTTCACCATGGCAGATCGGGTTTCCGCCCCTAGAAATACAAGAAAAGGCGGTGTAATCCCTATTCTGTTTAATTTCTGCATTATTTTCACAAATTGCTCTCGTTCTGGATAGACAACCTCGACCCTCGAAGAAAACCGGCTCCTCAAGGAAAACAAAGCCACGACTTCTCAAACTGTAAAATTAAAAGCGGCTTGAAATCGGCTTCTATATTTACATCCGATGTCTGGGGACGCTCAAAGACGCCGCTGAAAATCACAGATACACAGACAATCTGCATCCCTCCTTGTTTACGTATAGTTCGCCAATAGTGCTGCTTTAATATAAAATATAGCTCAATAAAGCAGCACAAGAGTAGATCTTTTTTGTTATTTGTAAACAATATTTGTGATTATGACTGAGTTAACATCCACCTTCAGCCATTGTAAAGCTTGATAAATCCCGGTTCGGACGTTATTATTTCTTGGAAAATCGGCGGGGAAAGAAATCAATGACCGAATTCTACAGAAACGGGGACAGATGGGACGACACACAGGAGGCCTATCATCAGATCATGGACGCCATCGTCACTCAGAAGCTAACACCCAGCCAAAAAGTGTCTGAAAATATCTTTGCAGATATGTTCGGCATAAGCCGTTCCATCTCCCGCAATCTGATTGAACGATTGATAGCGAAGCAATTTCTTATTTCTGTTTCCCCCAGGGTGACTCAGGTCGCGCCGCTGACCCTTCTGGAAATCAAACAAAATTTCATGCTACGCAAGATACTTCTACCCGAGGCCTTTTCTCTGGCAGCGCCGAAGGTCGACTTCAATGCTCTTTCCCGACTCGCTGAAGAAATCGAAAACATGCTTCCCATCGAAGATGATGAAACCGCTCTAAAGGTTCTAAAAACCAACAAATGCCTTAACTTGCTCGCAGTGGAAAAGACGAGCTATCCCTTAGTCATCGACTGGATAGAACAACTTGAAGATACAGCCATGCGTATTTATTGGCTTTACACCAAGATCAACAAGTCCTTTTTCTATTCCCGCGAACAGATGGAAATGACCTTTTCAGTCATGAAAAATGACGAACCGGGGCGTACCCGCAAAGTACTGCACGACATCCTCACCCAGACGGAGGACCGTATCCTGAACAGTATCTTCTCCCAGGAACAATTCAATACACAGGATCTTAAAGTCTGACCCACATGGAAAGATTCAAATTCCGAGTTAAGCAAAGCAGAACCATCAGGAAAATAAAGCCCGAACAATGAAAACGCCAAGATCTTCGGCATGGTAAAAGCTTCTATCGACATCGTATAGTTTGATATTCTCCCTGACGCTTGAAAGGCCGAGACCCTGGCCATCGTCGGATCCACCACGGTGAATGCCGCACTTTTCTAGTTTCTCAAATATCCTAGAAGATTTTGCCAGACCGCCGTAGCTAATCTTGATAGCCGCTATAGATAGCAATCCAGATCAAGAACTCACCCCGCCCCCATAAGAAACCGCAGAGGGTGCCCGTCGATCTCTTTCGCTTGAACCACCTGCTATTTTGCAGCAAGAATTTAGCCTTTGAAATTACGGACCGGTCTACCCGGTAATACGGTGGTATCAATCTTGCCTTAATCTACAAACACCACCCGTTGACATAGACCTACTCGAAGCCAGAGAAAGGCTGGGCCGGGTCACTATAAGTTGCATTATCAGTGATCGTTTCAGGATCGAAAATCACTACGTCCGCATCGGTGTCGGACTGCAGACGGCTTTTTTTCCTCAACTGGGGAATTTTGTCCTCCAGTATACGCGCCGGGCCGTAGCTCGCGCGCTCAATGACTTCAAGCAATGCCACGGCCTTTTTCTCCTGCAGATATTCGCACAGGAATTTTGAAAAAGTGCCGGCACTTCGCGGTTGGCTCCAGGCTTTCTCCGGAAGCGGCCAAGTATCTTGGGGAAGTTCCGTGCCGTCCAGCATCCAGTGCCACCGTCGAAAGCGATCACCCCGCCAGGGAACACAATAGATTTGTCAAGAAACAGGAGTAGTGTGTATGCACGTGTATATATTGCACAAGAGCAGGGAGCCAAATCTCAGCAGATATTTCCCTATGTCTTTAGTCTTCTTGCTGCTCCATAGAGTGAAGTAAGGTATGAAGTAGTTGGCTGTTTTGAGTATTGTAATATCAGTCCAGAGCAATTTATTATCTTACGCACATAAACTTAGGGATAAATCCAAAGATGTGAGATGGCGGGTATATTTGTGGCTGACTAGATTGTCTGGAAAGGATATTAATAGGTTCTATAAATACTTTTCGGATGATTGACGGATGGCGCCAGAAGGTCTCAAGAGTGGACTTATGCTTTTACATGAGCAATCAAAAAAACGTGGGCTTGATGGTAGAGGTGTAGATATGGCAACGTCTGGTACTGAGCTTGAAAAGTATTTTGTACTAGAAGTGGCGGATAGGGAGTTTGATCAGGAGGGTGTCGTAGATTTAGCACGTCAAACTAATATACCGGATTTGATTGAATATTACTGTTAATGGCTTTTGTGAATATGGGGAAAACCTGTAACGGTAACTGAATATAACTTTTTTCTCTTTTAGTGAGGAAAGGTCATGACAATTACCGTACAAATTTTGACCTTGATTTAAACCGTAGTCGTTAAATTCAAGCTGCCAATAATTGGTGACTGTACCCGTAGTTGCAGGCCCCCGCAACCAATTTAAACTCCCTGAGTCATAATTACTGTGCAAGGTGACTGGAAAACCAGGGACACTTCAGGTAAAGGGAACGGGTGTCCCCTTTACAGGAAAGAACAGGCAAATGGAAATCACGGTAAATTTTCTGGACAACCTGCGGCTTGAGGCCAAGTTTGATGATTTCACGATCACGACCGATCAGCCTGTCCGCTATAAGGGCGATGGCACCGCGCCAAGCCCGTTTGATTATTTCCTGGCCTCCTCTGCCCTGTGCGCGGCCTATTTCATCAAGGTCTATTGCCTGTCGCGCGACATCCCGACAGAGGACATCCGGGTGTCGCAGAACAATATCATCGATCCGGAAAACCGGTATAACCAGACCTTCCAGATCCAGGTCGAATTGCCGACCGGTATCTCGGAGCGTGACCGGCTGGGGATTTTAAGGTCGGCGGATCGCTGTACGGTGAAAAGAGTGATCCAGCAGGGTCCGGATTTCAACATTGAACCTGTAGACAATCTGGACGACAAGCCGTTGCTGGAAGCTTACGGCGGCGACGGCGAGACGATGATCCTGGGCAAAGACCTGCCGCTGGAGCAGACCATTGCCAATATGACGTCGATCCTCGCCGATCTCGGCATCAAAATAGAAGTGGCGTCCTGGCGCAACATTGTGCCGAATGTCTGGTCGCTGCATATCCGCGACGCGGCGTCGCCCATGTGTTTTACCAACGGCAAAGGCGCGACCAAGGAAAGTGCGCTTTGCTCGGCGCTCGGCGAATATATCGAACGGATGAGCTGCAATTTCTTCTATAATGATCATTATTTCGGGGAAGAGATCGCCAACAGCGCATTTGTCCATTACCCCAATGAGAAATGGTTTAAGCCCGGCGCCGACGATGCCTTGCCGGAGGGGCTGCTGGATGAACACTGCCTTGAGCTCTATAATCCGGAGGGCGAGCTCAGGGCCTCCCACCTGATTGATACCAATTCCGGACGTCGAGAGCGCGGGATTTGCGCCTTGCCCTTCACCCGCCAGTCGGACCAGGAAACAGTCTATTTCCCGTCCAACCTGCTCGAAAACCTGTTTGTCAGCAACGGCATGAGTGCCGGCAACACGCTCAATGAAGCCAAGGTGCAATGCCTGTCGGAAATATTCGAGCGCGCCGTCAAACGGCACATCATCGAGGAAGAGATCATCCTGCCCGATGTGCCGAAAGAGGTTCTGGCAAGATACCCCGGCATTCTGGCCGGCATTGAGGAGCTGGAAAACAAGGGCTTCCCTGTTCTGGTCAAGGATGCGTCCCTGGGGGGCAGGTTCCCGGTCATGTGCGTGACCCTGATGAACCCGAAAACGGGCGGTGTATTCGCCTCCTTCGGGGCCCACCCGAGCTTTGAAGTGGCGCTGGAACGCTCCCTCACCGAACTCTTGCAGGGGCGGAGTTTTGAAGGCCTGAATGACGTGCCGCCGCCGACCTTTAACAGCCATGCGGTGAGCGAGCCCAATAATTTTGTCGAGCATTTCATTGATTCAACCGGCGTCATCTCCTGGAAGTTTTTCAGCGCGAAACATGACTATGACTTTTGCGACTGGGATTTCAGCGGCACCACTGAGCAGGAAAGCGAGCGCCTGATGGAGATCCTCGCGGGCCTCGGCAAAGAAGTCTATGTCGCGACTTACGCGGACTTTGGCGCACCGGCCTGCCGGATCCTGGTGCCCGGTTATTCGGAAGTTTATCCGGTTGAGGACCTGATCTGGGACAATACCAATAAAGCGCTGATGTTCCGGGAAGATATTCTCAACATCCATTCCCTGACGGACGGGGAGCTTGAAGAGTTGCTTGACCGTCTGGAAGAGTCGGAACTGGACCATTATACTCTGATATCAGACCTGATCGGCATCGTCTTTGATGAAAATACGGTATGGGGCCGGCTGGATATCGGTGAACTGAAAATCATGATTTACCTGGCCCTGCAACAGTATGAGGACGCGCGGGAACTCGTCAGCGATTTCCTGAACTATAATGATAATACCGTGGAGCGTGTTTTATTTTACCAGGCAATGGGCGCGGTGCTTGATATTACCATTGCTGATGAACTGGCTGTCGACGACTATGTGGCGAACCTCACCCGGATGTATGGCGCTGACGTCATGGACAGTGTGCTGGGAGCTGTGACGGGGGAGATCAGGTTCCCCGGCCTGACAAAAACGAGCCTGAAACTCGAAGGGCTGGACAAACATCTGAAATTGATTGAAAGCTATAAAAAACTGCACAGGGCGCGGGGATTGCAGCAATAGAGGAGAAACAGGAAATGAAAGTTTTCTTTTATGGCCTCTTTATGGACGAGAAATTGCTGATTGCGAAAGGCATAAGGCCTTCCGGGGCAAAGGTCGGCTATGTGGACGGGTTTGCCTTGCGCATCGGCGCGCGGGCGACATTGCTGCGCCAGCCGGGCGGCCGGGCCTACGGGGTGGTGATGGAGATCACGCCGGACGAAGCTACCCAACTCTACGCCGAGGACAGCGTTGCCGACTATATACCGGAGCCGGTGAAGGTTATCCTGATGGACGGCACTGAGGTGGAGGCCACCTGTTACAATCTGCCCCGCGATAAAGTCACCGGCGCCAACAGGGATTATGCAGCCGCGCTGTTGGAGGTCGCCACCAGGCTGGGTTTCCCGGAGTCTTACCTCGATCAGATCGGGCAGGCGAAGCGGGACTAGACCGGAAGGGACAGGCGGAAAGTGGTGCCGCCGGTTTCATTGGCAAAGAAATTTATGCTGCCGCGATGGGCAACCATGACCTGCCGGGCGAGACTGAGCCCGATTCCGGTGCCCTCCGGCCGGGTTGTATAGAAGGGCACGAAAATCTGCTGGGCGGACTGGGGATTGATGCCGGGACCATTGTCGGCAACTTCAATGATGATGGAGCCGGATTTATCGAGGCCGCCTTTTAGACGGACCAGCCGGGCCTGTTGTCCCCTGGTCGCCTCTGCGGCATTTTTCACCAGGTTGATGAGCGCCTGGTCCAGCAGTTGAGGATCCGCATAGACGGTCAGGCTGTCCGGGCTGACCTCCACCTCGACGCCAAGGCCTTCATTTTCCGCGGTCGAGGCGAAAAGTGTCCGGATGTTCTCCAGAACAGTCCTGAGCGGCAATTTCTCTGGCTGCGGCGGCGGCAGTTTTGTCATTTTGCGATAGCTGGACACAAAACCGCTCAGCCGGTCGCTGCGGCGGGAAATGGCGGCAATGCCGTCACAGGCGTCCTCCAGTAATTCGCGGAAGTCTTCCGAGAGCTCCTCGCTTTCTGCCTTGCGGCACAATTCCTCCATCACGCTGTTCATGGTGCCGGCCAGCGAGGCGACCGGTGTCAGGCTGTTCATCAGTTCGTGCGTCAGGACGTGGACAAGGTCCTGCCAGGCTTCCAGCTGGGTGGTGTCCAATTCGCTCTGGATGTTCTGCAGGGAGACCAGGAACTGCGTTTTTCCGCCGGTCACGATCTCCGTTGTGGACAGGAACAGTTTTACTTCGACGTCGTCAACAATAATGCGGATAATCCGTTTCTTTCCGGCCCGCAGCGAGGAGAGCTCTTTCGCCAGCCCCGGACCGAATGCCTTTAACTGAGTAATGTGCGAAATATGCCCAAGGCCGAACAGCCGCTTGGCCGCATTGTTGACCAGGGTGGCCTGGCCGTCTTTGCCGACCGACAGCAGGGCAACCGGAATGTGATCCACCAGGGCGTTGAGGTATCTTGTCTGCTGTTCCTTCTGCGATCGTGTCGCCTTGAATTTGTCGATTACCTCATCAAACGCATTGGCCAGTTCCCTCTGGGATCTGTTTTGCCCTTTTTTCGAAAACTTCTGCGAGAAGTCGGAATATTTCACCGCATCCAGGAATCTGGTCAGCTCCCGGTCTGTTGCCGACAGTTTTCGCATCAGGGCGACCAGTTGCGCCACGGCGAAAGCCGCCAGCAACAAGGCGAGGACGTAATAGCCGCCGTCCCGGAGGGCATAAAAAGCAAGCAGGCAGGTGACCAGGATGGCGAGCAGGCGCAGCAGGATGTTCAGTGCCGACAAGCTGTTGCTAAAGCCCATGCTTTTCCATCCTCCGGTACAGGGACGCGCGGGTAATGCCCAGTTCCTTTGCCGCGTGGGAAATATTCCCCTTGTGCAGTCTCAGGGCCCGCTCCAGGGTGGCTTTTTCCACTTCCTCGAGATTAAGGTTAGTGGGAAGTTCCTCCTGTACCGACTGCCTGGGGGCGGGAGCCGTTGCGGAAAGGGCAAAATCCCCGGGCCTGAATTCCTCTTCGGGGGCCAGGATCACGGCCCGTTCGATGGCGTGGCGCAGCTCGCGCACGTTGCCGGGCCAGTCATAGGCGCAGAGCGCATCCAGTGTTGCCCGGTCAAGCCGCCGTTTTCCCTTGCCGTATTTCTGTGAATAGATCCGGACAAAATGATCCACCAGCAGGGGGATGTCCTCGGTCCTGTTCCTGAGCGGCGGCACGTTGATCTCCACCGTATTCAGCCGATAGCGCAAATCCGGCCTGAATTTACTTTCCTGCGCCAGTTCGGAAGGCGGCATGTTTGTGGCGCTGATCAGCCGCACATCAATATCCACCGGCCGGTTGCTGCCGACCGGGGTGACCTGGCGGCGTTCGAGCACGGTGAGCAGCTTGGTTTGCAGGGCGAGGGACAGGTTGCCGATTTCATCGAGGAACAGGGTGCCGCCGTTTGCCGCCTGCATCCGGCCGATGCGGTCTTCGCGGGCATCGGTGAAGGCGCCCTTTTTGTGGCCGAACAGCTCGCTCTCGAACAGATTGTCGCTGATGGCGCCCAGGTCCACGGACAGGAAGACATTGCCCGAACGCAGGGAGTGGCGATGGATCTCCCGAGCCACAAGTTCCTTGCCGGATCCGTTTTCCCCCAGGATCATGATATTGGCGTCGGTCGGCGCGGCCCTGTGGATCATGTCCCGCAGCTGCTGCATGGCCGGAGACTCGCCGATCATGACCTCATCGGCATGAATGCTCTTTTCCAGCTCCTTTGCCCGGCCGCGGTAGGCGTCTGCTTCGCTTCGGGACCGTGACAGGCTGACGGCCGTTTTCAGGGTTGAGACCAGCTTTTCATTCTGCCAGGGCTTCATGATGAAATCGGTAGCACCCCGCTTCATCGCTTCCACGGCAAGTTCGATGCCGCCATGGGCGGTAATGACAATGACGACAAGATGCGGATCCAGGGACAGGATTTCATCAATCCAGCGCAGTCCTTCCTCGCCACGATTGTCACCCAGGGAAAAATTCATATCCAGCAGAACCGCGTCAAAGCTATTCTGGCTCAACATGTCAGGTATGGCATCCGGACGATTTGCGGTCGCGATGACCGCGAAAGATCTTTTCAGGAGAAGTCGGGCCGCGGTCAGGACATCCTGATCGTCATCTACTACCAGTATCCGGCCTTCCTTTTCGGACATTCCGGAATTTCCCCTCGACATTAGTGTTTGGCCAACTGTCCGAAACCGTACATCTGGTGTCCGGATTTGTACAGATATTTTCCCTTCCTCTCCAGGGGAAATTCATAACCTGTTGATTTTTAATAATAAAAAGTTTGGCATGCTTGTTGCTTATTACAACAGGGAAATTGAATGTGGGATATTTAAGATGGAACAACCGGACCAAAAGAAAACACAAAAAGTCGTCGACCTGTCGGACGCGGGCCCGTCTGCCACCCGGACCAAGGGGGGAACAGGAGGACAGAAGTCGGGCAGCGGGATGGATCGACGGATCGAGCGCAAAAAGACGCCGTTTACCCGTCGCAACCTATCTATTGCCGCTTTCGTCCTCCTTTGTGCGCTGGCATTTTACTTTCTTTACTCTTCGAGTGGACGCAGCTACCGGATTGACGGCAGCCGGGTCGCGGTCGCCGAAGTGGTGCGGGGAAATTTTGAAGACTTCATTCCCGTCCGCAGCCGGGTTATCCCGGCCCGGACTGTCTTCCTGGACTCCATCGAAGGGGGCCGGGTGGAAAAGATATTTGTGGAAGACGGCGCCCGGGTGGAACAGGAGCAGCCGCTGGTGGAACTCTCCAATACCGCCCTGCAGCTGGATGTGATTTCCCGCGAAGCGGAGGTTACCGAACAGCTCAATAATCTCCGCACCATTGAATTGTCGCTGGAACAAAACCGTCTCGAGCATAAACGGAACCTGGTGGAAATTGATTACCAGATTACCCGGCTGACCCGGCAACTGGACCGCCGGCAGGAACTGGTCAAAAAAGGCAATGTGTCCCAAGCCGAATATGAAAATACCCAGGACGAACTGGAGTATTATCAAAAGCGCCGGCAAGTCACGCTGGAAAGCCAGGCCTCCGATGAACGGTTGCAGAAGCAACAGATGAAACAGCTCACCGCGTCCACCGAACAGCTGGAAAAGAACCTGGTGATTGCCCGCAAGAATCTGGAGAACCTGCTGGTGCGGGCGCCGGTTGCGGGCAAGCTTACCGCTCTGAATGCGGAAATCGGCCAGAGTGTCGCCCGCGGCGAGCGTCTCGGCCAGATTGACGATCCTGAACATTTCAAACTGAATACCCAGATTGATGAATTTTATCTGGGCCGGGTGGATATCGGCCAGCGCGCCCTTATCGAGGTCGGCGGCCGGGAATACAGCCTGACGATCCAGAAAGTCTATCCCCGGGTGCGCAACGGCCAGTTCGAGGTCGATATGATCTTTGCCGGTGACCGGCCGCAGAATATCCGTCGCGGCCAGACCATCCAAACCAAACTTTACCTGGGCGACACCGACAAGGCTGTCGTTATTCCCAACGGCAGCTTTTATTCCGACACCGGCGGCGCCTGGATTTTCGTGGTCAACCCGGCCGGTGATGTCGCGGTCCGCCGCGACGTGCGGCTGGGCCGGCGCAACACCCGGGTGATTGAGGTTCTGGACGGGCTCGAACCCGGCGAGAAAGTCATCACCTCTCCCTACACCAATTTTCTGGAAATGGACCGCCTCGATCTGGACGGCTCTACAGAAAACTGAACGCAGACATAAAACAAGGAAACAGAAGATGCTGAAAATACACAATCTCTCCAAAGTTTATCGCACCGAAGACGTGGAAACCGTTGCCCTGGATAATATCAATATTGAGATCGAGACAGGCGAATTTGTCGCCATCATGGGGCCGTCGGGCTGCGGCAAGTCAACGCTGCTCAACATCATCGGCATGCTCGATGGCGCAAGCTCCGGAAGCTACCGTTTTCTCGGCGAAGACGTGGTTGGGGCCTCCGAGAACCAGCTGGCTGCCGTGCGCAAGAAAAACATCGGCTTCATCTTCCAGTCCTTCAACCTGATTGATGAACTGACGGTGTCGGAAAATGTGGAACTGGCCCTGCTTTACAACAATGTGCCGTCCAAGGAACGCAAGGAACGGGTTGCCGAAGTGTTGGATCGGGTCGGCATCGCCCACCGCGCCAAGCATCGCCCCAGCCAGTTGTCCGGCGGTCAGCAGCAAAGGGTCGCCGTGGCCCGCGCGCTGGTGACCCAGCCGGCCCTGATCCTGGCTGACGAGCCGACTGGAAACCTGGACAGCGCCCACGGCGAAGAAGTGATGGAGATGCTGAAACAGCTGAACGAGGAAGGCTCGACCATCATCATGGTGACCCACAGTCCGGCCCATGCCGACTATGCCCGCCGCACCGTCAACCTGTTTGACGGCCAGGTTGTCACTGAAATGTTCCGCGAAGCATCCTGAAGGTCTGGTCTCGCCTGATAGAGAGGAATTGTCATGCTCAAGAATTATATCATCATCGCCCTGCGCAACCTGATGCGCAACAAACTCTATAGCGCCATTAACATCGGCGGCCTTGCACTCGGCATGGCAATCTATCTGTTTGGCAGTGTGCTGGCGGATTACGAAAACAGCCACGACAAGTTTTTTGCCAACTCCGACAAGATTTTTGCTCTGGGCAGCGTCGTCTCGCCGACTGCAGACATCGGGGTGAGCCAGACCACAGGGATCTATTCTGCCATCGGCCCCCTTATCAAGGCGGAACTGACGGACGTCAAAGCAGTGGCCCGCACGTTGCGCCGGCAGTATCTTATGTCCATAGACCAGGACAGCTATTATCAGGTGGTCCGCTTCACGGATCCTGATTTTTTGAAAATCTTCACCCTTGATTATATCGCGGGAGACGAAACAGCGCTCGAGGACCCGAACGGCCTGTTGCTCACGGAGTCCATGGCCATGAAATATTTCGGTACGACAGATGTACTGAACCGGGTGATCAGTTTCGATCATAATGTTGACCTGCATGTGACCGCCGTGGTCAGGGACCTGCCCGCGAACAGTCACTTCAATGCTTCTTTAATGGACGATTCAAAGTTCGAGGTAATGGCGCCGATCAAAGCCCTCAACAAGCTTTCCGGATATGACCTCGAGGGGAACTGGAATAACCTTTCCGGCGGAGACGATACCTTTGTACTGCTGCCGCAAAACCTGTCCCGTGACTGGCTGGATGCCCAGGTTCAGGAGCTCTATCAGCGCCATGCCAGTGAGGACACAAAAAAATTCATCGTTAGCCTGGCTGTCCGGCCGCTTGCAAAAATGAATACGGTGATCTGGGACATGGTCGGCATGCCGGCGATCCAAGCCATCCAGCTGCTCGGCTTCATGGTTTTGATTGTTGCCTGTGTCAACTATACCAATCTGGCCACCGCCCAGTCCATGGGCCGCGTCCGGGAAGTGGGGCTCCGGAAAACCATGGGGGCCACCCTGCGACAGCTATTGGTGCAGTTCCTGGTGGAAAGCCTGACCATTGCCTCGCTGGCCATGCTGGTCGCCCTTGCTCTTCTGGAGATGGTAATTCCCCTGTTCAACGACAGCCTCGGCAAGGTGATGGGTCTTCATTATCTGTCCATCCTGCCCTGGTTGGTGCTGACCACGGTTCTGGTCGGCCTTCTGGCGGGCGCCTATCCTGCCTATGTGATCACCCGGACCAGTCCGGTCGATGCCCTGCGCAATACCATGGGCAAGGGGGCCAAAGGAACCTTTTTCCGCAGCTTGATGATCGGCACACAGTTTGCCATTTCCATCTTCATGCTGGCGCTGGTGGCTGTGATCTTCTTCCAGAACAAAAAGGTGGAGGAGGGCAGTCACATCTATCCCAAGGATCAGGTTTTGGCCCTGCAGCGCCTGCAGGTGGACGATATTCGCTCTCAGCTGGATACGCTGCGCACCGAACTCAATAAAATTCCCGGGGTGGAAGAGGTCGCGTTCTCCAACCAGGTGCCTTTTGAACAGAATAACTCCGGAAGCGAGTTTACACCGGTTCGTGGAGACGAGGCGACAAAGCTGGGCATGAATATCATCTCGATCACTCCGGAATTTTTTGACGTCTATGATATTCCCCTGCTCACCGGCCGCGCCCTGTCGCGCGAGGTCGCCAATGACACCTATGTTGAAGACACTGAAATGCTTAATGTGGTGGTTAATGAGTTGGCTCTGAAGAAACTGGGATTTTCATCAGCTCAGGATGCCATCGGAAAAAGCTTTTACCGCTATCGGGGTCCGGACAGCGACGGAATACCCTATGCCTGTGTGATTGTCGGCGTGGTGCCGGACCAGAATTTCCTCGGTCTGCATAATGCGATCAAACCGATTGTCTTCCGCCATGTGGAAGATGAGCTGAGAATTGGCTCTGTCCGCATGAAAGCTGGTAATATCCCGGCTACGCTGCGCGATATCGAAGCCGCCTGGAAGCGCGTCCTGCCTGACTATCCGATCCAGACCCAGTTCGTGGACGAGATTTTCCGGGATGTCTATTCCATCTATCAGGGGCTGAATGCCGCCCTGGCCGGCTTTGCCATCGTCGCATTGATGCTTGCCATGTTCGGCCTGTTCGGTCTGGCCGCCTTTATGGCTACACAGCGGACCAAGGAAATCGGTATCCGTAAGGTGCTGGGGGCAAGTATCCGCCAGATCGTCACCCTCCTGGTCTGGCAGTTCTCCAGGCCGGTGGTCTGGGCCTTGCTGGTGGCGTTGCCCCTGTCCTACTGGGCGTCGGGTTTTTATCTGAACTTCTTTGCCGACCGCATTGACCTGCCGGTGGGGATCATCCTGATGGCCGGGCTGGTCGCCGTGATCTTCTCCTGGGTTATTGTGTCGATCCATGCCATTCGGGTGGCAAGGGCAAACCCTGCCAAGGCTTTGCGCTACGAATAGTCCTGGAAAAAGGATCTGCAAAGGTCCGCCTGTAGATAAACGCCCCGTCCCCGGATGGGGCGTTTTGTTTAGCCGGGAGACTGGGGCGGCGGAAAGCTTATCGGCGCACCGTCGTCGGCACTGTTCAGCCGATATTAAGCAGTTCCACCGTCCGATTGAGCATTTCTATGGCCTTTTGTTCAATGGTGGCGTTATAGCGCACCTGGGGAATGGCGACGCTGATGGCCCCGCACACCTGGCCGTTGAGGTGAATAGCCCGGCCCAGGCCAAAGATCCCCGGGGTATGTTCTTCCTTTGTATAGGCAATGCCGGTGCGTCGAATCTCCTCTATTTCTGCGCGCAGTCTTGCTTCTGAGACGGCGGTATTTTCCGTCATGGCTTCGCGCGGCACTTCCCTGAAATAGAGGTCCAGTTCGTCATCGGGCAGACTGGCCAAAAGAGCCTTTCCCGAGGAGATGCTGTGCATCGGAAGCAGTGAGCCTGCCTGCACGGCATATCTGAGGGCATGGTCGCTTAATTCCGTAATCAGAGACTCGATCTGCCAGCCGCGCCTGACGAAAAAAGAGGTGGTCTCATTTAGTTCGACGCGCAGCATGCGTACAAGCGGGGCAATCCGGTCGACCAGGGTGAAATTCTTGTTCGGGGCCTGCAGGCGCTCGAGGCCGGGACCGGGACTGTAGCTTCTTCCCTCGCGGATCAGATAGCCGCGTTCCACCAGAGTACTGAGCAAATAGGAAAGACTGCTGACCGGAATATTCAATGCACTGGCGATCTCCTGTGCGACCGACGGGCTATTCCGGGCCACAATGAATTCGATAATATCCAGCGTACGCATCGCCGACTTTACTGTCGTACTGGTCTTTTGCGTACCGTGAATCCGCTCGCTCTGTTGGTTTGATCCCATGTTCAAATCCAGCGATCTAACAGGATTTTGAGAAAAAATCCATTGTTCTCGACGTTAATTTAAATTCAATTGAGGGCCCTGACACCAGAAGGACAAAAATGGCCATTTAGCTGCGACCCCCATAGAGCGCATGAAATTTTCCACTAAAACCAGCCCCCCTTTATGAAATAAAGTTTGTATGCTACCCTAATCTTTTCTTGCAAAATTCGTATTCTTGAAATATTCATATATATGATATTTTATGTTGCAGCAAGAAATATCAAAATGATGAAGGTCCGGGCAACACCCGGACGCATGGGAGACCATACTGATGTGGGAGAGATTGCGGACATGTTGCCCGGGGCGTTGTGCTCTTGGCCGTGTCGTCCTGTTCAAGAGATCCTTCCCGCATAATTGTTGAATTGCTGAACAATCTAGGGAGGACATATGTCTATGAATAAATTCATGTCAGCAATGCTCGGATGGGCAGGAATTGTCGGCGTTATGCTGGCAGCGCCCCCCGCCGTAGCACAGGAGGCCCAGGAAGAGGGCACCATGATGCTGGAGGAGATTGTGGTTACGGCCCAGTTCCGTGAACAGAATCTTCAGGATACGCCGCTGGCCATTACTGCCGTCAATTCGGATATGATGGAAGCACGCAGTCAGACCAGCATCCATGAAGTGGCCGCACAGGCCCCGAACGTAACACTTACCCCGCAGGGCCAGCAAAACGGTTCCGGTATGATTGCCTTTATCCGCGGGGTCGGACAAACCGACTTTAACTATGCTCTTGAGCCCGGGGTGGCCATTTATGTAGACGATGTCTACATTCCGTCCCTGACCGGCTCCCTGATGGACCTGATGGACCTTGACCGGGTCGAAGTCCTGCGCGGCCCGCAGGGCACCCTGTCCGGTCGCAACGCCATCGGCGGCGCCATCAAGCTGTTCTCTGCCAAGCCCCAGGGCGACGGCAGCGGTTACCTGCAGGTGACTTACGGATCCTTTGACCGGATTGAAACGCGCGGCATGTTCGATTTTGCGATCAGTGACGATCTGTTTGCCCGCGTCTCTGCCGTCTCCAAAAGTGCCGACGGTCATGTGAAACGCCTCGACTATGGCCAGACACACCCCGGCTCCGGTGTGCCGGTCATGGGGCAGGGCGCAGACCCTGTGCTGGGCACCCTGGGTGGAAAATCCTATGTCGGCGGCCGTATCGCCCTGCGCTGGACACCGTCTGAAAAGCTGGAGATCAATATCGCCGGCGATTATACCCGTGAACGGTCCGAAGGCATTGAATCCGTGTTGCTGTACGGCAACCATCCCGGCACCAATGCGGACGGTCAACCGTGGCTGCCGAGCACCATTGACGGCAGCGTCATTCCGCTCGGATGTAACATGGTGCCCAATGGGGTAAATTCCTGTGATACACTGACCGGCTATGACGGACGTTATGTCAGTTACGGCACCTTCCTGGACCAGACTCCGGCCACCAGCCAGTCGCCGTATAAACCTCTGGCGCTGGACCCGCACAGTTATCTGGACAACTATGGTATTGTCGCCAATATCGTCTATGATATTTCCGACAACCTGCAGCTGACGTCCATCACCGCATGGCGCGAATTCCAGTCCGACTGGACCCAGGATGTGGACAACAGCCCGCTGGCCAACCAGCAACTGCGTCAACGCCTGGACAACACCCAGTGGAGCCAGGAATTGCGTTTGAACGCTGCCCTTATGGATGATGCCCTGGAACTGACGGTTGGCGGTTTCTACTTCGATCGTGACGGTTCGCTCAACGCCCGTGTGGATCTGAACTACGCCGGTATTGATTTCATTCACGGTCCCGATCCGACCCCGGCCACCAACAAGGCGGTATTCGGTAACTTCATCTACCATGTGACAGATGATTTCAACGTTACCGGCGGTATCCGTTATTCCGAAGACCACAAGGAATATGTCTTCTATCGCCGCAACCCGGATCTGACAGTGCCGAGCGCACCCTGTGCCTACTTCCTGGGTGCACCTGTTGCCGGCCCGACCGGTATCGGTAACGATCCGAACTGTCTGCTGCTCGGCCTGAACGGTGACGCTCCGCCGCCGTTTGATGGCAGCAGCACGGACTGGCGTATCGCTCTCGACTATCGCCTGAATGACGACTTCATGGTTTATGGTCAGGTCGCGACCGGCTATCGCGCCGGCGGCTTCAACCCGCGTCCGTTCTTCGGATCCACGTCTCCGTTCAACCAGATCAAACAGTTTGATCCGGAAAACATCACCGCTTACGAGATCGGGTTCAAGGCAGACCTGCTGGATAATACAGTTCGCCTGAACGGTGCCGCCTTCTATAACGACTATCAGGACATCATCCTGACCCTGGCGGCCTGTCCGATTTCACCGTGTCTGCAGCCCAACAACGTCGGTACTGCCGAAGTGAAGGGTGTGGAATTTGAAGTGACGATCCGTCCGACGGAAGCCCTGAGCATCGACGGCTCCTTCAGCTACCTGGATTTCCAGTACACCGAGCTGAATGCGACCGAAGAAGCCCTGGGTGGTCTGACCCTGGACATGATTACACCTTACACACCTGAAACTGCGTTCAGCTTCGGTGTCCAGTACGATATCGAGGATGTGTTCGGTGGGTCCCTGTCTGCCCGGTTTGACGGGACATATCAGTCCAAAGTCTACACCGAGGCCATTAACGTTGATAATGTTGTCGTGCCCGCAAACAATCCGGAACTTGGACTGGATAATCTTGTGGCCAGCAACAAGATCGACGGTTATTTCCTCGGTAATCTCCGCTTTACCTGGAGGGATGCTGAAGAAGACTGGCAGGTTGCTCTCGAAGTAAGAAACCTGTTCGACAAATATTACTTCACGTCCCTGTATGAGCAGTACGCCAGCCCGCAGACAATTTCCGGTGCGCCGGGTCTGCCGCGCACCTGGGCGCTGACTGTCAAACGGAACTTCTGATCCAACTAAAGAAGCGAGGGGAATTTTCCCCTCGCTTCTCATCATTAAAAATAAAAATCTATCATTGCTGAACTTGTGGGGGTTGGTTGACTAACCTTCTGCAAACTATTTTTAAAGGGTATCAGAGATGTCAGAAACCAAGATGACTGCACCGCCGTCGACGTTAAAGAAAATTGTTGAAGTTCCAGAACTTTTCCAGGACCTGATCGATAAACGAGGGACCAAAGGCCGGTTTGTCGGCGCTGAAGAGAAAGACAGCCCCTGGGTGCCGTTTGGCGAAAATGCAGCGATCAAACACCTGGCATTCGATGTTCGCCAGAATATCTATTCCAACATCCTGTGGATGAAAGGTCCCGGTGTAGTCGGAACCCACAAACACCGCGGCTATGTGGTCATGATGTGCCTCGAAGGCAGCGTGCGGTATCTCGAATATCCCTGGGTCGCGACCCCCGGTTCTTTCATTTACGAAGTGCCCGGTGAAGCCCATACCCTGGTCACCGAACATCCGGACGGGGTAAAGCTGTTCGGCTGGATGCAGGGAGCCAATGAATTTTACGACGAGAATGGGAAATTTGTGATGACCGCCGATGTCTGGTGGTACATGGATCACTATGAAAGCTACTGCAAAGAGCATAATATTCCCATCAATGAAGAGCTCTATCTCTGAGTAACGCTCCGCAGCACTTCAGTTAAAGGGCCCTTTTGGGCCCTTTTGTTTTATGTGGCCGGTGCGGTGGCTGGACATGTCAGTCTTTCGGCCGGCACGGATGGGGTAGCAGGTCCAGGTAGGTCATCACCCCCGGCAGCGCGTCGCACACCTGCGGGATGGCATTGACCACGGCCATGGCCACCGACGCCAGCGCCGCATGGGCATTCTCCTGTGCGCCCGAGGACAGTTCCAGGTCAAGGCGGACATTGGGTTCACCTTCGACCTCGGCGCGGTAGCCGCCGCCGCTGTTGAACGGCACCTCGGGAAAATCCTCATCCCTGAGTTTGGTCACATGATCGACAATGACCCGGGCTTCGCCGCGCACCATGCCCTTGACCTTGAAGCGGGTGCCGGAGATGGTGCCCGGCTCAATGCGGCCGGACGGCAGGTCGAGCGCTTCCTCGGCATAGAGGGACTCATGCTCTTCCAGGATTTCGTCAAGCTCGAGGCCCATCGGTTCCGCCACCATTTGCAGGGTCGAGGCAAAAATATCGGTCAGGAAGCCCGGCTGTTTCAGCATGCAGTGATCGTTGCTTTTCTCGCCAAAGCCGAAGAAGCTGTGCATGATCGGATCGTCCCAGGGGCCGTAATTCAACACCTCATACATATGTACGCAGCGCGCATTGCTGCTCAGCGCCAAGGCGGAGAGCGCGATGCCGAAACTGCCGAAGCCGGGGTCGATGCCGTTGGTGTAAAAGGAGGTGCCGCCGTCCAGGCAGGCCGCCTGCAGTTTGTCGTAGACATCGCCGCCGACGGCTTTCGGATTGACCAGCGACGGCCAGGTGGTGTTGACCACATTCTTGCCGGAGCGCAGGATGTGGCACAGCTCGTCGATCAGGGCATCCTTGCCCTGTTTCATCCACGCCCGGCCGACCGAATAGCAGACAACGTCGGCGTCCATGTTGAGCAGTTTTTCCTTGTCGCGGGTGGCTTTGATCCCGAGCGGCGGCAGGCCGCCCAGCTCGCCGGCGTCCCGGCCTTCCTTGTCTTCCGAATGGACCCACAGGCCCGCAAGCTCCAGATCCCGGTGGTGGGTGATGGCGCCGATGGCGGCGCTGCCGACCGAGCCGGTGGCCCATTGAATAACCCTGTATGACATGCTTCCTCTCCTGAATTATTCTTATTCGCTTTCCAGGCGTTCCAGTATTTTACAAACTGTTAAAAAAGCCAACCCCCTTTTTGCAGATGGTGAAGGGATTGCAGACCACCGTCCAGAGTGTTGCAGTGACCGCCGGTTTGCGCAGAACCTGGTGGACAGGTCTAGGTAATTGAGCGAGACAGGAAGGAAATAAATTTATCAAGTTTGGGAGAGATATCCCGCCGCTGATGATAGATGGCGTAGAGTTCCCGGCCGCTTTGCTTCCACTCGGGAAGAAGATGAATCAGCGTACCTTCCTCAATCTTTTCATCCACCAGATATTGATAGAGGTTTGCCACACCGCAGCCGCTGCAGGCGGCCTGAAGCAGAGCATAATAATTATTACAGGACAAAGCGGCTTCCGGTTCAAAAGCGATCTCCTGTCCCGCGTGCGAGAATGACCAGGCCGCCAAAGCCTGCGATCCGGAATAATTCAGCAGCTTCAGGTCCGGGAGGCGCGCCGGTGTCTTCGGCAACTCCACGCCGGCAAGATAATCGGGGGCGGCAACCAGTTTGCGGCTATGGGAGCCCAGCTTCTTGCAAAAGAGCGGGGATGTTTCCGGGACGTTGCGGGAGCGGATGGCCAGATCAAAACCTTCCTCAGTGACGTCCACGACCCTGTCGCTGAGGAAGAGTTCAATGCGGATCTGTGGGTAAAGGCGCATGAATTCGTGAATTTTGGGAGACAGGAAGAACTGCCCGATGGCTATGGGCGCCGTGACCCTGAGGGTGCCGGAGGGGTGTTGCGCCTGTTGCAGCAATTGTTCTTCCAGCGCCTTGATGTCGGCAAGAATAAGTCGGGCCTGGGCCAGATAGATTTTCCCGCTGTCCGTCAGGCTCTGACTTCGGGTTGTGCGATATAACAGTTTGGTCCGCAGGTTGCTTTCCAGTTGCTGCACGGCCTTGCTGACCGAAGAAACCGTCATGCCGAGTTCCTTTGCCCCGTCGGTGAAAGACCCTTTGGTGGCCACCATATGAAAAACCTTCATCAGGTGAAATTTATCTGTATCCCGCTTCATTATTATATCCAATAAAGAAAAAGATATTATCTATTAAACACTATTAATAGTTTTATAGAAATAAATTAAAAGGCTGGCGAACTTAAATTTATGTCTAACGAAAGGTGCGACACATGAAACTCGGGACAATTGCGCTTTTGGCCTGTCTTTTTTTACCAGTCAGCGGCGGGACGGCGGTTGCTGCCGCTGCCCGGTTTGAGAATAAAGCCATCGAAGTTTCCCTGCCGGAGGGGTGGATATTGGGGGAGGTTGCCGCGATCGCCAGGCGCGATAACGGCAATTTCATCATATTTCATCGCGGCCGGCACCAGCTTCTTGAATTTGACCAGGACCAAAAATTTATACGGGAAATCGGCCCGGGGCTGTTCAAGAATCCACACGGCCTGAGAATTGACGATGACGGGAATATCTGGACCACTGACAGCGGGACGCATATTGTTCTCAGGTTTTCTCCTTCAGGGGCGGTCACAATGGTGCTGGGTAAAAACAATCTGGCCGGAACCGGATGGTTTGACAGGGACTATCATCTTGTCCTGTTCGACCAGCCGATGGATGTGGCTCTGGACCGTCATAAAAATATCTATGTGGTCGACAAGGGCAATGAGCGTATCGTCAAGATGGATCCCAACGGTTTTCTGATCAAGGCGTGGGGCGGGAAAGGTTCTGCTGCCGGTGAATTTAAATTCGCCCATTCCATCGTTATTGACGATGAGGACAGGGTGTATGTTGCGGACCGGGAAAACAGGCGTATTCAGCGGTTTGACCTGGAGGGCAAGTATCTGGATGAATGGACAGACGTCGGATATCCCTATGTGATGACTCTTGCCGGAGACAAACTATGGGTCACTGACGCCCGGGCCGAAACAGTGCGGAAGTTCGATTTGAACGGCCGCCTGCTCAAGAGTTTCCAGGGGCCTGCAGGTCGCAACCCGGGACAGTTTAGCGCGGTGCACGGCATTTATGTTGACACCGATGACAAGCTTTGGGTCACCCAGATATTTAACTGGGGCGGAATCAACATGTTGCGTCCCCTCAGGTAGGCGGGCCGGAAGGCATATTACTCCGTTTTGACCAGATAGTCTGTCAGCGCAGACATCTCCTGCTCGGTAATGTCTACTTTCGAAAACCCGGGCATGGTGTTGATGCCGGTGCGGACTACCTGCCTGATATAGTCGGCGCTGAGGTCCGTGCGCTCTTCCAGCACCGCATACTCTTCGCCCCGGCTGCGGGCGAGCTGGAAGCTGCCGGTATGGTCGTCACCGGCGGCATGGCAGTTGGCGCACTGGCGGGCGAAGACCTCGGTGCCGGTGAGTGTGGGGCGCGGCGCGGCGCCTTCCAGTGCGATGGAAGTCGGGGTCGAGATTTCGGCGGATTTTACTTCGGTCTCTTCCTCCGGCGTACAGCCGGCCAGGCCGGCAGTGGCAACAAGGGCAAGGGTTAGATGAAGTCTTCTGAGTCTCATGGTCTTACCCCCTCCTGTTCTGTGGCCAAATGCCGGACTTGCCCGGGGCCAGGATGCCGTTGGGATCGAGCGCATCCTTGATGGTTTCATGCATGCGCCACAGGGCATTGTTGTTCCAGCTGTAGGTGCCGGCGATGCGGTCCATAAAGTTAATGTGGGTGCGATATTCGCCGTAGCCTTCGGCGGCGGCCTCATCGATCAGGATGTTAAACAGCTCATCGACCTTTTTGCGCTCATCGGCATCATTCTGGTCATAAACAATCAGCGAGACATGATGCATTTCCCGCCAGCCGATGGCCAGCAGGCCCATATAGTCATAGCCATATTCATGCATGCGTTTTTTGACCATTTCATATTGCTTGACCGCATCCCGGCCGGTGATCGGCGAGACCGGGGAGAAACCGGTATGACCGCCGCCGCCGGTCCAGTTGCAGAGATTGAATTCGGTCATTTTCGGGATGCCGCGCATGGTGTCCGCCCGGTGGCGCAGCAGGTCAAAACCCTGCGGCCGGTCGTCGACCTTGTAGAATTTGACCCCCGGGACGGCGGCGAAGGAATCGCGGATCACTGTCCACAGGGTTTCGGCGACCGGTGGCGGGCCATAGAGCGCGCCGCAGAAGTTCCACATGCCAAGCTTTTGGTCGTCCATGATCTTGCGGGCGGCGCTCGGCGGCAGTGGCCCGGCGCCGTCATAATACTGGGCTTTGGTGGAGGTGATCGAGGCGTCCAGGATCAGACTGCGCACCGTTGCCGCATTCTGGATGATGCTGCCGACTTTAAGCGGGCGCAGGATTTCGATCACCTGTTCGATATCCTCTTCCCGCTCAAAGCTGATCATATAGGGTTCATAGTAGGGCGGTTCCGGCATCAGCCAGATGCCCATCTTGGTGACGATGCCGAAATTGGACTGGGAGAACATGCCGTCCACATAGGGGCCAAAGCCATATTTGAACAGCTGCCAGCTGTTGTTGCCGGGCATGGCCCCCATGCCGGTGCGCACGATGTCGCCGGTCGGCAGCACCACCTCCATGCCGCACTGCATGGCGAAATGGTCGCCGTAAGGGGTATAGCCGATGCCATGGTCAAGGGCGTTGCCGACCACACTGCCCCAGCCGGGATCGGGCACATCGAGCCACAGCTTGAGGCCCTTTTCCTGGATATAGTCATAAAGGTCGAAATAGCTGACGCCCGGCTCCACCAGGGCATAACCGAATTCTTCATTGACCTCCAGGATGCGATTGAGACGTTTGAGGTCGAGCACAACGGTGCCGGTCAGCACCGGCGCCGCGCCGCCATAAGCGAAATTCTTGCCCCGGGAGACGGGCCAGAGCGGAATGCCATGCTCGTTGGCGACCTTGACGATCTCCTGTACCTGGGCAGTGGTCGCCGGCGCCACGGCCGCATAGGGCCGGTGGTCTGTTTCCGGGTCTGTAATGGGGTAGGGGTCGTCATAGGGGCCGGCATCCGGGCCGGTGAGGACCCATTCATCGCCGGCTATCCGCCGGAATTTTTCCAGCGCGGCAGTCATGTCTTCCAGGCTTACGCCAGCAGGCAAAGGCACAGTCATTGTGAAGTCTCCCAATTATGGTTCGCGGATTATCTGCCGGTCTTCTGAATGCCGGTTAGATGGATGCCGGAATTGTTAGTGTATCAGCATATCTCATTCCGGGAAAGCCTGTCCCGACTGAGAGCGAAATTCTTTTTGTCTGTGAGCGAACGATAGCTTGACAAGATAAAAAGTATACGGTTAAGTTTACTTAAATGAATAAACTGCTCCGTTTACAAAATGTTTGGATGCGTTCTTCTCAATAAACATAGGATGAGGCTTTCATGAATTTTCCGGGAAAAATCGTTTTGGCCAGGCTGTTTGCCGCCTGTTTGCTGCTGGTCCCTGCCACTCTTCACGCGGCGGGCGGCGGGCCGCAGGATCCGTCCGCGAAATATTCGCCCCTGACCCAGATTAACAGGGACACTGTCACTGAACTGGAACTGGCCTGGGAATATCATACCGGCGAACAGATGAGGGAGGGGGACTTTGCCTCTTTCCAGGACCGGCCGACCCTGATCGAGGGGAATCTGGTGATCTGCAGCATGGATCGTCGCCTGATCGCTCTCGATCCCGCGACCGGGGAAGAGCGCTGGGTCTATGATCACAAGGCAGAACAGGTCTTCTACCGTAAATGCCGTGGCGTGTCCCACTGGGTTGATAAAACGGCTGCGGAAGGCACGCACTGCCGGACCCGTCTGATCCTCGGCACCCCGGACAACCGCCTCGTTGCGATAGATGCCAAAGACGGCAAGCCCTGTAGCGAATTCGGGGAGAATGGCGAGGTCCAGGTGCCGACCAGCAAGCCGCTGGCCCAGCCGGCGGAACTGATGATCAGCGCCAATCCCGCCATCGTCAATGATGTGATCGTGGTCGGCAGCTATGTCGCCGATAATCAGAGGGTGAATTCGCCCAGCGGCCGGGTCATGGCCTATCATGCCCGCACCGGCGAGTTTATGTGGCAGTTTGATCCCATCCCCCGCGATCCGGCCGACCCGGCGATGGAAA
This sequence comes from Emcibacter nanhaiensis, assembly GCF_006385175.1. NCBI lineage: Bacteria > Pseudomonadati > Pseudomonadota > Alphaproteobacteria > Emcibacterales > Emcibacteraceae > Emcibacter > Emcibacter nanhaiensis. Next base: position 740,414 of record NZ_VFIY01000018.1, on the reverse strand, counting down.
CCTGGGAGAATGGCACCGAGGGTATTGGCGCCGCCAATGTCTGGGCCGACATGGCGGTGGATAACGACCTCGACCTGGTTTACCTGCCCACCTCGTCGGCGTCGGTGGATTTCTTCGGCGGTGACCGGCCGGGGGATAATGACTATTCCACCTCCATCGTTGCCGTGCGGGGAGCTACCGGTGAGGTAGTCTGGCACCATCAGCTGGTACACCATAATGTTTTCGATTACGACCTGCCGGCCCAGCCCATGTTGATCGACTTCCCCGTCGACGGCAAACTGGTGCCGGCCCTGGTGCAGCATACCAAAATGGGTCTGATTTTTGTCTTTAACCGCGCCACCGGCGAGCCGCTGGTGCCGATTATCGAGCGTCCGGTGCCGCAAACCGGCAAGGTGGCGGAAGAGGTGCTGTCCCCGACCCAGCCGTTCCCTGAGGGGATGCCGGTGCTGATGCCGCAGGGATTTTCCCCGGACGATGCCTGGGGTTTCACCTTCATCGACCGCTGGAATTGCGAAGGCAAGATCGAGGAACTCAACTATGGTCCGATCTACACGCCGCCCAGTGAAAAGGGCACCGTCTTTTCCCCGGCGAACGGTGGCGGTCCCAACTGGGGCAGTGGCGGCTATGATCCTGACAGCAAAATCATGGTGGTGCCCTCCAACCGGGTTCCCCTGATAGTGAAGCTGGTTCGCAAAGAGGGAACCGAGGACAGCGGGACGGAACACCAGTCTATTGAAACCCGCGGCTCCATGCTGTTTCCCAACAAAGGGGCCCCCTATCAGGCTGAAGTCTCGGCGCCGCTGTCGAACTTCGGCGCCCCCTGTTCGGAGCCGCCCTGGGCGGCCCTGACGGCGGTGGATATGGAAAAGCGCGAGATCGTCTGGGAAGTGCCGCTGGGCGATATCCGGAAATTCGCGCCCTTTGGCATGGAGATCGAACTCGGCACCCCGGGCGCCGGCGGGCCGCTGGTGACTGCCGGCGGGCTGGTGTTTATCGGCTATACCCTGGATGATGTTTTCCGGGCCTTTGACCTGAAGACCGGTGAAGTGCTGTGGGAAACCGATTTGCCTGCCGCCGGCACCGCGGTGCCGGTCACCTATGAAGTGAAAGGCGAGCAGTATGTGGTGATCCCGGCCGGTGGTCACAGCATGTATCAGTCGACAATGGGGGACGCGGTGATGGCCTATAAGCTCAAGCGCTGATCGGCTGGATTTTCCGGATAGTTAAATTGGTGTAAATATGCCAAAGTGCCTATGACCTTTGCCCGGATTTTGGGCAGAATGCCTGAATTGCAGGCTTTTTCAGCAGAAAATACTGCCAAAAGCCCCTTTTTTAGGGGCTTTTTTGCTGGCACAGGCTTTGCATGTCTCATTTCCGCTAGTAAATGAGAAAGGGGTCTTCTCAATGACATCGAGTGTAGTGAGTAGCCTGGATACTCCGGTATCCGGGCAGAATGTTTTAAAAACAGAAAATTCAAAAACACCCCGGGAGGGGAAAATGGCAACGCCGCATATGATCCGGCGTACCACCGAGACCTTGAACGATCAGGTGTCTCATTTTTCAAAAGTAAATCAGGATATTGCCGGGCAAACCAAATTGCTTGCCCTCAATGCAACCATCGAGGCGGCGCGGGCCGGAGACGCCGGGCGCGGATTTTCCGTGGTCGCCACCGAGGTCAAGAACCTGGCGGAACAGGCGGAGAAAAACGCCCAGGATTTCCAGTCTGTGGTGCTGGGCAGCATCGACCGGTTGCGCTCGCTGACCAATGACCTGGCGGGCCGGCTGGAAAGCCAGCGGCTGACGGAAATGGCACAAACCCTGGTGCAGCTGATTGTGCGCAACCTGTTCGAGCGGACCGCCGATGTGCGTTGGTGGGCGACCGACAGTGCGTTCTGGCGCGCCCTTCAGGAGCCCACCGACGAGCGGGCCAGGCACGCCGGGGAACGCCTGGCGGTGATCAACCTCTATTATACGGTCTATATGAACCTGGTGCTGGCGGATGGTGACGGCACGGTGATCGCCATTTCCAATCCGGAGGAATTTTCCAGCGTCAAGGGCAAGTCCGTGGCCGGGGAGCACTGGTTCCAGGAAGCGATGAGAACCCGGTCCGGCGATGATTACGTGGTCGATGACATCCGTCCCGACAGCTTCCATCGCCAGCGTCCGGCTGCCATCTACTCGGCGGCAGTGCGCCACGACGGGGAGCGTTTTTCCGAACCTCTCGGTGTACTGGGCATTTTCTTTGACTGGCAGGAACAGGGGCGTTCGATCGTAAACGATGAGCCGGCGTTCAGCGAGGAAGAATGGTTGCGGACCCGGGTCATGCTGCTGGACCGCAATCACCGGGTTATCGCCAGCTCCGATAACAGCGGCTTGTATGAGCGTTATCCCCTGAAGACCGACCAGGGACAGAAGGGCGCCTACACCAATGAGCGGGGCGAGGTGGTCGCCTATGCCCAGACCATCGGCTATGAGGAATATGACGGCCTCGGCTGGTACGGCGTAATCGTCCAGAAGCAGGAGGTCTAGCCTCCGGGTGCTGAAGGGCCATTCCAAAGTCGGAAGGCGACCGGTCGCTAATGGAAAGAAAGCCCGGCATATTGCCGGGCTTTTGCTTTTTGGGATTGTCAATTTTCAGATTTGAACAGGCCCATTTAAAGACGTGTTGTCGCGCATTGCCGGCTGGAATCAGTGTTGTCAGTCCGCGTGACCACCCAGCTCGACAATCTTCTGACGGTAGCTATCGGCTTCGCCGTAGCCGGTCTCAACGGCAAGGCGGTAGGCGCGCTGATATTCGGCGAGGGCCTCGGCCTTGCGCCCGGCCTTTTGATAGGCGTCTGCCAACCAGGCATTGTTGCGCGGATAGCGGTTGCCGGCATAGGCTTCGGCATTACGTTGCAAGACCGCGATCGCACCGTCATAGTCGCCTGTTTCGATTAGGTGCAACCCGAGCGGCACATAGAGCTCCTGGGTCTGGCGCGCTGCCGCACCATATTTGGCCTGGATCATGCGTTCATGGGCCAGGAAGGCATCGGTCGTGAAATGATAGATCACCTCGTCCGGCAACCGCAGGTCGGCGAAGATGAATTTTACCCCATGATAGAAGGTTCGGAGAGGCGCGGACATGTGGCCTTCGCCGTCGAATTCCCGATAATCCCAGCGTACGCCCGGCAGCTGTGCCGCCTTCACCACATCGACGAAGCGCTTCAGTTCCTGGCGCATGCCATCCCCATCGTCGGCCCCGATGCCGAAATAGAGGGATTTCGTCAGCTTCGGATGCGTGTCGAGGAAAGGCCCTGCGGCTTTGGTCATTTCCTCACCATTCCACCATAACGCCGGCGACATGATGATCTCGGCATCAAACAGCTTCGGGGCCTCCATCAGGGCATAGACGGAGAAGAGTCCGCCATCGGAATGGCCGGTGAGTACCCGATAACCATTGGCGCGATAGGCCTTTTCGACAAAGGGAATGACTTCGTCCCTGAGATGGGCCAGCAACTTCGCAGCGCCGCCGCTCTGGGCGTTGCCTGCCATGCGGGACGGCGTCATGTCCCGGGTGCGGTTAACGCTCTTGAGGCCGACCAGGATCACCGGTGGCATATCGCCCGACCGCACCAGAACGTCACGCGTGCCGGCAGCGTGATAGATGCTCTGCATGCCATCCAGCAGGTAAATGACCGGATAGCGCGCGTCGGAGGCGTCATATCCGTCAGGCACGGAAATCAGGATTGTGCGCTCGTCACCAAGCGCGGCCGAGGCAATATGATATTTGGTTGCCAGATCCAGCCGGCCAGCCTCTGTCGCCGGGGCGCCCGGAGCAGCCTGTGCGGTTGCGCTGGCAAAAAAGGCGTACAAGATAAATATAAGCCTGTTCATAGTTTTGAATCCCTCGCTGTAATTTATTGTTTTCACTATTTTCTGCTGACCGGTTAATGGAGTCAGAGCCCTTTGCTTCCTGATGACGCGTTCGCAGGAACCTCGCTTTTTTCACCCTCCGGCCTGAACAGGCCCCATCTAAAGGCTTGTTGTCGCGCATTTCCCGCCAGAATCAGTGTTGTCAGTCCGAGTAATAACAGCTCAGCGACCGGGCTGGCCATCCAGATGCCTTTTTCTCCCATGGTCAGGGCAAGAAGAAAGATCAGCGGCAGGGCGAAGAGATACGGTTTGGCAAGGCCGAGGACCGCCGCCCGGCCTGCATCGCCAATCGCCTGGAAATAGGTGGCGATGATGATCAGGGGGCCGGCGGCGAAAAACATGGTGGCCATGACCGGCATGATCCGGGCCACTTCACCCGCCACGGCAGTATTGTCGACGAACAGGCGGCCGATCGGTCCGGCAAGGTTGACCAGAATGATTTCACTGACAAGGCAATAGACAAAGGAAATCATGATCGCCAGCCGCAGGCTGTCATTGGAACGTTGCCACAATCCGGCCCCGTAATTGTTGCCGGTAATCGACTGCATTGCCTGACTGATCCCGAGCAGCGGCAGAAAGGTGAAGGTCATGACGCGGGAGATAATGCCGTAGGCCGATATGGTCGTCTCATAGTTGCTGCCGGCCACCATTTGCAGGGCGGTAAGGATCGCTGTGGAGCCGAGGGCCATGCCCAGGAAATTCAGGCTCTGGGGCGCTCCGAGGGCGAGTATGCGGCGCCAGTGGGCGGTGAGACGATGCTGAACGAAGGCATTCGGCCTCAACTCCGTCCGCCCGCGCAGGCGAAAGATGAAAATAATGGATAAGGCCAGCAACTGCGCCGCCACGGTGCCGTAAGCGGAACCGGCCACGCCCAGGTCGAATACGACGATCAGGACATAATTGAAGCCGATGTTGACCAGCGATACGAGCAGACTCATGGCCGCCATAAAACCGGCGCGGCCCTCGTTGCGCAGGGCGTCGGAATTTATCGACAGCAGGAACAGGACCGGCGAGGCGATCACGGTAATGGCGAGATAGGTATGCCCCATTTCCGCCAGCGATGCGGATCCGTTGGCCGCGAGAAGAGTGACCTGGTCCCCCAGCAGCAGAAACAACAGGATAAAACCGGCGCTCACCGCAAGCGCCAGGCCATGGGCGCCGGCAAAGACGCCACGCGCCTCTTCGTAGTGCTGTGCGCCAAGGTGGCGGGCGATGATGCTGGACATGCCGCTGGCGACCAGCGTGGCCAGGGCTACGATCAGCATATAGAGGGGGAACATCAGCGTGACGGCCCCGAGGGCGTCCGCACCGACATACACCCCCAGGAAAATCGCATCGACGACAGTGAGCAGTCCGTTCATGCTCATCACGAATATAATGGGCAGCGCGGTCTTGGCGAAGACGGCGCCCAGCGGGCCACGGACGAAACTATTGTTGAAGGAATCCGACGACATCCCAATCTCCTTGTTTCAGGCATTTCAATCTGGAAGAGGGAGCTCGCCTTGCCACCCGCACGAAATGCACAAAGGGTGAGAAAATCGTCAGAGCCGGACTTTACCGTGACCTGGCAGTCTGCGAGCGGCAGGTGTCCGGAACCTTCCCTGTTCGATATATAAACGGCGGGAAAATGTCAATTGAAATGTTCGCTCGCGGCGGGCGGTGCGTACCGGTGCCACAGCGCTGTCGTCAACCTTTTCCGTGCGGGTCGGTATGGGGTCGAAATAATGACGTAGCAACCTCTGGTATATAATTAACATTTTATTTACCTTTAATATGTAATCTACCTAAATTAGGTGTTGTTAATAGTCAACCAGTCTTCCGTACATACAGTTAGAGTAAAGTTTATTAAGTGCTTGTTTAAAAGTGCTTATTTGCCCCCTCATTTGCAACTGGGATTCTCATTGACGTGGGGGGCTACGCGGAAAACATAAACGCGAGTATTAAGTTGAATTTGGGTAATGAGAGTTGAAACAACCTTGGATAGCAAGTGGCTTTAAAATATAGGTAAATGAAAAAAGGGAAAATTGATGCATCGGACATTTGGGGATGCCCTTAAACTAATCAGTGTACTCTTTATCAGTATTATATTCTGTACACCGGTAAAAGCAGATACCGCTACTACCACCTTTCAGGTGACATCAACCGTCATTTCCTCTTGCGGGGTCTCCGCCAGTGACCTTGCCTTTGGGGATTACGACATAGTTGCGGGAACAGCCATTGCCGGCTCGACCACGGTGTCGGTGACCTGTTCTTCCGGAACAGCCTATGAAATCGGTCTTGATGCCGGTTTGGGGGCCGGGGCGACCGTAACAACCCGCAAGATGACCAATGGAGGCAATACTTTGTCGTACAGCCTCTACAGCGATGTGTCCCATACAACGGTCTGGGGTGAAACCACCGGTGTGGACACGCTCTCCTCTTCCGGGACCGGAGCTGCACAAAATTTCACTGTTTATGGACTGATCAACGCCAGTCAGTCTGTCCCCACAGGCAGTTATTCAGATACAATAACCGTCACTGTGACATTCTAGGGATCAAGGGTCAGGAATGGGGCAGGCACCTTACAGAAAGCTCTTGGGGTTCTTATGGTCTATCCTGGTAGTCGCCGGGATATTTCTTCCGCTCCAGGCGTTTTCCAGCGGTCTTCAGGTCAGTCCGGTCCGGGTGGAACTGGCCCGGGGACAGGTTTCCGAAAAGCTGGTTCTGAAAAATACTTCCTCCTATGAAGTCATTGTGGAAGCCAGGGCCTATCGATGGGAGCAAGAGGCCGGGGAAGACCGGTTGCTTCCGACCCAGGCCATTGCTCTTTCCGGTGAAATATTTTTTCTCCAGCCCGGGCAAAGCCAGGTAATTCTGTTGGGATTGCTTGAGACGCCGACACCGGAAAGCGGGGAAGTCAGCTACCGGATGATACTGCGTTCGGACCCGACACCCGGCGCCGCCCCCCACACCGGCGCCAAGGTCAGCCTGAGCATATCAATCCCGATTTTTGTCGCTCCGTCGGAAAATGGAACTCCCGGTCTTTCCGTTGACCTCAGGAAGGGCGAGGGGACAAAAGTCCTGATTTATTTGAAAAATGAAAGTGCCCGCTATGTCCGGCTGCAAAAGCTGTATTTTCGGGAGGCGGACGGAACCTCTCACATGGAAATGCCCCTGAACAGCTATCTTCTGCCAGGCAAAGGAGACCTTTTGGTGATCAGCAAAACGGACATCCCCAAATCGGGATCTGTGTCCCTTGACTATCTCTGGGGCGGGACACCCGAGGCCCTTCACTCCAGGGATCTCGATCTATCCCCGCTGGGGGAAAAACCGGATAAAGTTTCCTCCCATGCCTCTGTTCCTCCCTCGCCCTGAACAAAAATACCTGCTCTTTGCCTGTTGCGCGGTGCTGTTTTTTTTTGCCGTCCCGGGGCCGCTTTGTGCAAAGGAAAGGGTGGCGATGAAATATATAATGGTCAATATCTGGTTGAACGGGGCCGATACCGAGTCAATCTCCCCGCTTCTTGTGCAGGAGGATCGTTTGCTCCTGTCGTCAGACAGCCTTTCCTCACTGGGCCTTATCCCGCAGGGTCCGGCCGTTGTCCGCAACAATATTGAATATTACGCCCTGTCAAATTTCGAGGGCTTGGACTATCGCCTGGAATCCCCCCGCTTGTATGTGGAATGCCCGCCGGGGTGCTTCGAGAAAAATACATTGAATCTGGGGGATCGTCGCTTTGGATTGCGGGACCGCCCCGAGCCGGGCGCCATTGAGGGCGCTTATTTTAATTATGATCTGGTCTTTCAGGCCAGCGATAATGGAAATGAATTTTTCCGGGGCTATCTGCAGGCGGGCGGAGGCTTGAATAAATCCCGCTGGAAGGCAGAAGGAATTCTGGCGGAGGGAGCGGGCCAAAGTGAATTCGTGCGGCTGGAAACATCCTGGATCAGGGAATGGCCGTCCGGCCCACACAAACTTGTCATAGGCGACAGCATCTCCGACGCTGCGGGTTGGGCGAATCCCTATCGTTTTCTGGGCGTCATGTTCGGTACCGACCATAGCCTGCAGCCCGGCTACATTACCTATCCTTTGCCCAACATAACCGGTGATGCCACCCTGCCGTCGGTTGTGGATCTCTATCTTAACGGCGTTCAGTTCGGCTCCGGGGTGGTTCAGCAGGGGCCCTTTGAAACCGGTGAGCTCCCTCTTATTACAGGGGGAGGTCAGTTGCAAATGAACGTCAAGGACCTGCTGGGCCGCGAGAAGGTGTTTGTGCAAAGCTTCTATATTGCTCCGCAGCTTCTGAAGCAGGGATTGACCAAGTTCAGCCTTCAGGTGGGGGTGCTGCGGCAAAACTACGGGCTGGACAGTTTTAACTATGGAGAAATAGTGGTTTCCGGCCGGTTCCGACATGGTCTGGATAATCTTAAAACCATTGAATTATATACAGAAGCGGGAGAGGATCGTCTGGTAACGGGGGTCGGCCTGTTGCTGATGCCGCCTGTCGGGGGGGTTGTTCATGTCAGCAGTGCCCTGTCGCTGGGCGACGGGGATGTGGATAGCATGTTTTCGGTGGGCTACGAACGGTATGACCTGGACTGGGGATTTGCAGCTTACGGGGAATGGCGTTCCCGGAAATTCAAACTCCCCTCCGACCGCAGCGATTTCGGGGCTTTCAGTCACCGCCTTCAGGCTCGGCTGAGCAAGCGGTTTGACAGTCGTTTCGGATTTTCCGGCAGCTTTATCCGCAACAAGAGGCCGGGCCTTGAAGCGGAACATGTCGTTAACGGAAACCTGAATGTGGACCTGGCCCGCAGAATCAATCTGAGCTTTACGCTTCGGCAGGCTTTCGGCCTCCGGAAGGATACGCTTGTGGGCATGTTTCTGTCCCTGCCCCTTGGGGGGCGACAGCATCTGGGCGCGTCCTATCAGCATTCAAAATCCGGAGAACGCGCCAGCTTGCTGGCGCATCGTACACCAAAGCGCACCGAAGGCTGGGGCTATCGGGCGGAAGTGACCCGGGGAACAACGCCGAACGCAGAAGCGGTACTGCTCCGGCGAACGGGAATTGGCGATTTTGATCTGGGTGTCAGCGACCGGCCGGACGCCACAACAGTACGGGCCAATGCCCGGGGCGGCGTCGTGTTCTGGGACGGCGCCGTGAAGGCCGCCCGCTATATCACGGGCAGCTATGGTGTGGTTAAAGCCCCCGAAATCGGCAAGGCCAGGGTATATCATGACTCGCAATATGTGGGTCGTCTGGATGATAACGGCAGGTTGCTGATTACCGACTTGCGCCCCTTTGAAAGAAACAGGATCGCCATTGAGTCCCGGGATATCCCGCCCGGCCAATATCTGGACACCTACGAAAAAATTGTTGTGCCTCACCGGGAAGCCGGCGTTGGTGTCGATTTCAGCCGGGATATTTATCTTTCCTTTATCGTTGTCGTTCAGGATGAGGAGGGTGAATGGCTTCCCTTCGGCACCAGGGTGCTCGGCAATACGGGCAAGAATTTTGTGATTGGCCGCCGGGGAAGGCTGAACGTGAGATATCCGGCCGGTCGATACCGGTTTTTGGCGATGATATCCTCACGAACCTGTGAATTTGACTTAAAAGTCGATCCGGGAGTGAAGCCGGGACAACTACTTAAAACCGTGACCTGCCGGGTTACCAAACCGACTTAAGGAGAAGAGACGCGATGTTCAGAATTCTTGCCGCAGCGGCTTTGCTGTTTGCGCTTTTTTCCTTTACTCCTGCAAAGGCCTGTATCGGTCTCGGGTGCACCTGTTCGGTCAGTGTCGACGATGTGACTTTCGGCACCTATGATTTTCTGGCGGGAAGCCTGGATGCAGCCAGTAACGTGGAAGTGACATGCAGCGCTCTGGTAGTCGGTGTGAACTTCAACTATACCGTCGAGGCGGATGGGGGCCTTTCCGCAGACATGACCAACCGCCATATGTCCAACGGCGCGGACACGCTGCACTATAATCTCTATGCGGACGCCGCACGGACCCAGATCTGGGGTGACGGTACGTCAGGCACCACGGTTATTGCCGACGGGTACCCCCTTGAAATTCTTATTCCTGTGACGAAAAACTATCCTGTTTATGGCCGTATTCCCGGGGGACAAGTTACGCCGCCCGGTTTTTATTCAGACACGTTAACCGTGACGGTTACCTATTGAACACCAGGGTAGGGCCTGGACCAACAATTCAGGAGTCTTTGAAGCTCAGTCCCGTCACGCTGTGATCAGCATCCACCTCCAGCAGCGCATCCGCAATGGCGGGCAGGTCGGTAAGCATGAACCTGGTCAGCCGCTCATAATGCATGATGAAACGGTGGATGGCGGCCTCGTCCATCAGTTTTAGGTTTTCAGCTTTAACGCCGGTGGTTTCGAGCTTGTGGGCCAGCTTCCGTTCCTGTTTCAGCCGGAAATCCAGCACACAGTCGAACGACGGCACCAGCAGCATCACCAGATAGTCAAGCAGTCCAAACAGCTCCCGGTACGGGCCTTTAAGTTGGTTGTTCACATGGCGGCGCCAGGCGCCGGCCGGGTCTTCATTGCGTTCCAGGTCATTGACCGGATTTGCCAGGTCTTCGTCAGGCTGGGGCCGGGCGCCGACACACCAGCCCTCCAGGATCACGATATCGGCCCGGCCTTTGAAGCGGTCCCAGTCTTCCTGCGGACAGCGGTCGTCCCGGGCCTTGTCAAAGCGGGGGATGAGGGTGACGTCGTCTTCTTTTGCGTTCAGAAGCTTGGTGATGGTTTGGATGCCGAGACCCACATCGTGGGTGCCGGGCACCCCGCGGGTGACTAACAGGGGGTGGATGTCCCGGGCCAGCTGTTCCCGCTCTGCCCGGGTCAGGTAAAGGTCATCGATGGAGATCACCACCGTGCGCAGGTCATGGTTGTTCTCGAGGATCAGTTTCAGGAACGCCGACAGGGTCGACTTGCCGCTGCCCTGGGCGCCGTTAACGCCGACCACCAGCGGGCGACCCAGGCGGTTCTGCAACGCGGCAATTCTTTCGGCGACAGGCAGATAATAGCGCCTGACCGTTGCGTCAAAGTCCGGCGGCAGCTGTTCAGCCGCGATATGGCGTTGAACGGTGGTTTCCAGAGACGCCGACAGCGGAAGAGTCCGGATCATCTCTTTTCCTTTCCAAACAGCCGTCGCAGCTCTTCTTTCGCCAGCTCGAGGATTTGCTTTTGTTTGGGGTCAAGCTTGCTGCCGGCCCGGTTGATGTAGAAATTCAGCATGGACATGGCCGACTGGAACGGCGTGCCCTTGCGCTGTGTGCTCTCCTCGGCCGAGCGCTTGAGGGATGCGGCGATTTTTTTCGGGTCCTGCCAGGTGAATACCCCTTCCTCCAGATCGAGGGCATGGCTTTCCCGGGTCACCTTCCCGGACCATTTTCTGTTTTCGGGGTCTGTGGTCATTTCGCCCGTTCCTTTTCCGGATGAATGGCAAAAATCAATTCTGCCTGTATAATCGGACAGGATTACGCGGCTTGTCCAGATGGATATACGGGTCATGGGCTATAAAGTTTCTGAGAATTCAAAAATATATCTGGTCGGCAGCGGCATTGCTTCGCTGGCGTCTGCCGTCTATCTGATCCGTGACGCCGGGGTGCCGGGCGGCAATATCCATATTCTCGAGCAGGACCGGATCGCCGGCGGTTCCCTGGACGGCGGCGGTGATGTGGACAGCGGCTTCCTGATCCGGGGCGGACGCATGCACGAGGAACATTTCGTCTGCTACTGGGACCTGCTGTCCGGGGTTCCCTCATATGACAATCCCGATATCAGTGTCACCGAAGAGACGTTTGCCTTCAATGAGCGCTTTGTGTCCAACGCCCGGGCCCGGCTGCTGCGGGGCGGACAGAAGGTTGACCTCACCTCCTTCGGCCTGTCGTTACGGGACCGCTGGGACCTGCTGCGGCTGTTTCTCACCCCCGAAAACCTGCTCGACAATGTGACCATCGAGGAATGGTTCCTTGAGCATTTTTTCGAAACCAACTTCTGGCTGCTGTGGAGCAGCATGTTTGCCTTTCAGAGATGGAGCAGCCTGGCTGCCATGCGGCGCTATATGCGACGTTTTATTCATCTGGTGGAGGGCTTGCCGCGTCTCGGCGGGGTGATGCGGACCAAATATAACCAGTATCATTCGGTGGTGCTGCCGCTGCAACGCTTTCTGAAGGACCGGGGCGTGCAGTTTGACATGGGCTGCCGGGTCACGGATGTGGACTTTTCCTTTGACAATGAGCGTAAGCGGGCTACGGCCCTCACGGTGCAACGAGAGAAGGGGGCGGAAGAGATCATTCCTCTCGGCGAGGAAGACTATGTCTTTATCACCAATGGCTCCATCACCGAAAGCAGTGATACGGGCTCCTGGACCACAGCGGCAACGTTGAAGGGCAAGGCGGAGTCCGGGTCCTGGCAGTTGTGGGAAAAGCTGGCGGCAAGGGACATTTCATTCGGCAATCCGGGGGTTTTCAGCGACCGGATCGACCTGCAGAAATGGTACAGTTTCACCGCCACCCTGAAGGACAGCAGCTTCCACGACTATATGGAAAAATTCTCCGGCAATGTGGACGGCACCGGCGGGCTTGTGACCCTGACCGATTCCAACTGGCTGATGTCCTTCGTTATCCCGCGCCAGCCCCATTTCCCCAACCAGCCGGACCATGTCAAAACCTTCTGGGGCTACGGCCTCTATGCGGACCGGGAGGGCAATTACGTGCCGAAAAAAATGTCCGACTGCAGCGGCCGGGAGATGCTCGAGGAACTGTGGCGGCATCTGGGGGTCATGGACAGGATGGCGCCGGTGGTTGAGGCCGGCAGGGTTAACTGCATCCCGGTGGCCATGCCGTTTATTGACAGCCTGTTCATGCCCTGTGCCTGGGGCGACCGGCCGCAGGTCATTCCCGAGGGGGCGGAGAATTTTGCTTTTCTCGGCCAGTTCGCCGAGGTGCCAACAGACTGCGTTTTCACGGTGGAATATTCGGTACGTTGCGCCCAGACGGCGGTTTACGGCCTGTTCGACTGTGGGCGGCAACCGCTTCCGGTTTATAATTCTGTCTCAAAGCCGGCGATCCTGTGGCGGGCGACAAGGGCGCTGATGCGGTGACCTCTTGGTCTTCTTTTCATTTTTCTGTCCGGTTGACCAGAGGCTATTTTATATAGCAGTTAATTCTCAAGCCTGTTACTGTGGCGGAAAGAATTAATCAGGGAGAAGCTGATGGGAAATACCGCGATGACATCGACGGTGCGGGAGGAAGTTTACCGCCTGTTCCGCCACATGGGAGTGGACCGGGTTTTCGGCAATCCGGGCTCCACGGAACTGCCCATGTTTCGCGATTTTCCGGAGGATTTCGACTATGTGCTCGGCCTGCAGGAAAGTATTGTAGTGGGCATGGCGGACGGGTACGCCCAGGCGCGGCGCCGTCCGGCGGTGGTCAACCTTCATTCCGCTGCCGGGGTCGGGCATGCGCTGGGCAACCTGTTTACCGCCTGGAAGAATCAGACGCCGGTGGTGGTAATCGCCGGACAGCAGGCCCGCTCGATCCTGCCCTACGAGCCGTTCCTGTTCGCATCTGAAGCCACCGAATTTCCCAAGCCCTATGTGAAATGGAGCAATGAGCCGGCCCGGGCCGAGGATGTGCCCCAGGCGATCGCCCGGGCGTTTCATATGGCCCTGCAGCCGCCCCACGGCCCGGTCTTTGTCTCGGTGCCGGTGGATGACTGGGACCAGCCCTGTGCGCCGCTGGAGTTGCGCCGGGTGAGCCAATCGCTACAGGGGGATGCCGGAATGCTGGCAGAGGCGGCGGAAGCGCTGGCGGACAGCAAGAAACCGCTGTTTGTGGTTGGCGCCGAAGTGGCCCGCGACGATGCCTGGGACGAAGTCATCCAGCTGGCGGAACGGCACCGGGCCCCGGTCTGGGCCAGCCCCATGTCGGCGCGCAACAGCTTTCCCGAGGACCATGACCTGTTTGCCGGGTTCCTGCCGGCCATGCGCGAAAAGATCGTTGAACGGCTGGACGGGCACGACCTGATCCTGGTGCTGGGCGGGCCGGTCTTCCCCTATCACGTGGAGGGGCAGGGACCGCATATCCCGGAGGACGCCACTCTCTATCAACTGACCTGCGATCCGGCGCAGGCGGCCCTGTCGCCGGTCGGTACCGCCATCCAGACCAGCCTGAAAGCGGGGATTGCCGCCCTGCTCGCCGGACCCGCGCCTGGGAGCGAACGGGAAATGCCGACGCCGCGCCCGACACCTGAAGAGGCAACCGGCCAGCGGCTGACCGATGTATTCCTGCTGCAGTCGCTGGCTAAACTCCGGCCCGAAGGCAGCATCGTCGTCGAGGAGGCGCCGTCGAGCCGCCCGGTGATGCAGGCCAACCTGCCGATGCCGAACCGGGACGGCTTTTACACCACGGCCAGCGGCGGCTTGGGACACGGCCTGCCGGCGGCTGTCGGCGTCGCCCTCGGCCGGCCGGGAGAGCGGGTCATTGCCCTGCTGGGGGACGGCTCAAGCCTCTATGCCATTCAGGGACTGTGGTCGGCGGCCCAGCTGGGCCTGCCCATCAGCTTCATCATCGTCAATAACGGCGCCTATCAGGCGTTGAACAGCTTCGCCCCCCAGTTTGGTCTGCAGCAGCTGGTCGGCACCCAGCTTCCCGGACTGGATTTCTGTGCCCTGGCCGAAGGGCAGGGGGTCCCGGCGACACGGGTGAGCGACCCGGCGGACCTGAAGGAAGCCCTGCTCAATTCCTTCGGCGCCAGCGGTCCCACCCTGATCGATGTTCAGGTGGAGGAGTAATAGAAAATATGGCTATTTTCGCAGTGTCCGATTTTCGCGAGGCCGCGAGGCGACGCCTTCCCGACTTTCTGTTCAATTATATTGACGGCGGGGCTTTCGAGGAAGTGACACTGGGGCGCAACCAGGCGGATCTGCAGTCCCTGACGCTGCGCCAGCGGGTGCTCAGGGATGTTTCCGACATGGACCTGTCCGTGAACCTGTTCGGGCAGGAGCTTGCCGCGCCGTTCCTTCTTGGCCCGGTGGGACTGGCCGGAATGGCCGCCCGTCGCGGCGAAGTGCAGGCCGCGCGCGCTGCGGCCGCCGCCGGGGTGCCTTTCTGTCTGTCCACCGTTTCCACCTGTTCCCTGCAGGAAGTCACCCAGGGGGCGGGGTCGCCTCCCTGGTTCCAGCTCTATATCACGCGGGACAGGAGCATCACCGAGGCCCTTCTGGACCAGGCCATCGAGACCAAGTGCACGGCATTGGTGGTGACGGTGGACATGCCGATGTCCGGCATCCGCTATCGGGACTTCCGGTCCGGCATGTCCGGCGCCCCCGGGCTGAAAGGACAGGCGCGCCGCCTGTTCCAGGCATTGTGCCGGCCTTCCTGGAGCTGGGATGTGGGGCTGATGGGACGGCCGCATGGCTTCGGAAATATCGCGCCTTTCATGGGCGGCAACACCGGCATGGAGGATTTCGTAAGCTGGGTGGCGGGAAATTTCGATCCCACGGTGACCTGGAAGGATATAGATCATATCCGAAGCAGATGGTCGGGGCCCTTGTTGATCAAGGGCATTCTTGATCCGGAGGATGCGCAAACCGCCTGCGCCGCCGGGGTGGACGGCATTATCGTGTCCAACCATGGCGGTCGTCAGCTGGACAGCGCACCGTCCACGGCCAGTGTTCTGCCGTCTATCGTCAAGGCTGTGGACGGTAAAGCGACGGTTCTGGCCGACGGCGGGGTGCGGACCGGTGCCGATGTGGTCAAAATGCTGGCGCTTGGGGCACAGGGGGTATTCCTTGGCCGCGCCTGGGCCTATGCCCTGGCGGCCGGCGGGCAGGATGGGGTTGCCCGTATGATCGATTTGCTGATGACCGAGATGCGCGTTACCATGGCGCTGACCGGCGTCGCCCAGGTGCAGGAAATTTGCTCCAAAGTCCTGGTTCGGCAGTAACAACACCGGCAAATCAGCCCGAGCCGCTCATCGGCATGCCGCTGTTGTCGGCCTGCCAGCCTATCCCCTGCAATCGAAAAATTTCATGATACACCTATAGAGGGAAAGTGTGCCGCAGGCGTGTCACGTTTCCTGCTCTGAGCCTAACCTGTTTGGAATGATTCTAAAGTTCTTGTTTTGCTTCAACATGTTATCCCGGAAGATATAACCTGATTCCGCTATATAAAATTTATGGGATATGCAGTTATTTTCGGTTTGGACCCCTATAAAATCCTTGAAATGTCAAATACGTGATTGATTCCTAATATGTTAGTAGGCAGGGCGTGAAAACAGGCCGATTCCCCGCCGCCGGTCCTCCTTTTGAGTTATTTGGCATAATACAAATGTACTAAAAAGTGCCAGAAAAACCCGAAAAAACTCATCATTAAGACAACATTAATTAAAGGATGAAAACATTCGAAAACAACTATTAGTAATCGAGGTTGGATAGTGGATTCTTCCCAGAAAATAGAGTTGGCGCCCGTTCTTGACCTGGCTTATGCGGACAAGCTGAAAGAGCTTCTTCTGACAGCCCTGGCCGCCGGCAATGACATATGGCTGGATGCGGGAAAAGTGGACAGGATTACCACGCCCTGTCTTCAGCTTTTTGTCGCGGTTGCCCGGGAGCTTTCGGAAAACGGGGGAAGTTTCAAAATAACCCAGGCCTCGGAGGCTGTGGTCACGGCCCTCAAGGATATTGGACTGGAAGAAATATACCAAAAATGGAGCGAAGAGGAATGAGCAAGCGCATTTTGGCAGTTGATGATTCCCAAACCATCCGGGACATGATCAGCTTCACCCTTTCCGGGGGCGGATATCAGGTTGACCTGGCAACCGACGGCAATGACGCGCTGAGCAAGCTGAACGGGGTCGATCTGATTATCACCGACATCAACATGCCCGGCATGAACGGCATCGAGCTGATCAAGAATGTGCGCGGCAACCCGGCGCACCGGTCCACGCCGATCATCATTCTGACAACGGAATCCGGGGAAACCCTGAAGCAGGAAGGCCGCGACGCGGGCGCCACAGGCTGGGTGGTGAAACCCTTTGTGCCGGAAAAACTTCTCAAGGTGGTTGGCAAGGTTTGTCCATAGGAAAACCAAAGGAACAAAATTAATGGGTGCAGGAAAATGAGCGAGGCGGATCCCTTTTCACAGTTCAAGGATGTTTTCTTTGCGGAATGCAGCGAATTGACCTCCGATATGGAACAGCATCTTTCGGAACTGCAAGCCGGAGACGCCGATCTCGAAGACCTCAACGCCATTTTTCGCGCCGTACATTCCATCAAGGCCGGCGCCGGCGCCTTTCACTATACCGAACTGGTTGACTATTCCCATGTTTTTGAAGCCCTGCTTGACAAGCTGCGGGCCGGCGAAATTTCCATCTATGAAGATGTGACCCAGGTCCTGTTCCGGGCCAGCGATATCCTCGCCGACCTGATTGATGCGGCCCAGAATGAAGACCAGCTTGAGGCCGGCTATGGCAGGGAGGTCAAAGCCGAGATGGAAAAGCTTCTGAATGCGACCGGTGCTGTGGCGGTCCCGGCAGAGGACGTGTTTCCAGCCCCTGAACCGGAGCAAGAAGCCGTCCGGCAGGCGGCGACCTATCTGATCCGCTTTGAGCCCCATGCGGAAGTATTCCGCCACGCCAATGAACCGATCCTGATCCTCCGGGAACTGAAAACCCTGGGTGATCTGGAAGTAAATATCGACATGTCCCGGCTGCCCGATATTCATACCCTGGAACCGGAAGATTCCTATTTCAGCTGGAGCCTGAAGCTGACGACCGAGGCGTCCCGGGAGGATATTGACGAGGTTTTCGAATTTGTCGAGGACGACTGCAAGCTTGAAATCATGCTGGCTGAAGAGGAACCGGAAAACCCGGCATCGACGGAGGTTTTGCCGGCACAGGAGGTCGCCGAAGGAGATCCGGCTCCCGCATCCGGCGGCAGCCCGGCAAAGACCAAGAACAAGTCCGCCTCGATCCGGGTGGATCTGGACCGGGTCGACAAGGTGGTCAACATGGTGGGCGAACTGGTGATCACTCAGGCCATGCTGAGCCAGGAACTCGAACAGCTGGATCCGTCCCGCAACATGCGCCTGATGGCCGGGATGGAGGAGCTGGCCTCCCACGCCCGCGAACTGCAGGAAAATGTGATGGCGATCCGCATGCAGCCGGTCAAATCCGTCTTTTCCCGCATGCCGCGTCTGGTACGCGACCTGAGCAGCAAGCTCGACAAGAAGGTCAGGCTGGTGATGACCGGCGAGAATACCGAAGTGGACAAGACGGTGATCGAGGAGATTGCCGATCCGCTGACCCACATGATCCGCAACTCCCTTGACCATGGGATCGGGACTCCGGAAGAACGGGAAAGAGCCGGCAAAAACCCGGAAGGCACCATCCATCTGGCGGCTGAACACCGGGGTGGGCGGATCATCATTGAAGTTTCCGATGACGGCCGGGGCATCAACCGGGAACGGGTGCTGCAGAAGGCGCAGGAAAAAGGCCTGCTGGACGGTGACGAACTGAGTGACGAGGAAATCGACAATCTTATTTTCCATCCCGGCTTTTCAACGGCGGAAACCGTGACCGATGTGTCCGGTCGCGGGGTGGGCATGGATGTGGTGCGCAAGAATATCATGTCGCTTGGCGGGCGTATTTCGGTTCAGTCGGAACAGGGCAAGGGATCAAAATTCACCCTGTCCCTGCCGCTGACCCTGGCGGTTCTCGACGGCATGATCGTCGGCGTCGGCGCGCAAAAATTTGTCGTCCCGGTCAACAGCATTATCGAAAGCATCCGGCCCGCGGCCAGCGATGTGATGACCCTGTTCGGCGACACCCAGGTGGTGCGGATCCGCGGGGAATATATTCCCCTGCTGCAGGTGTCAGGGCTGTTTGGCGTGAGCGGTGGTTTCCGCGATCCCTCCCAGGCACTGGTGGTGATTGTGGAACTGGACGGCGGCAACCATGTCGGCCTGGTGGTGGATGAACTGCTGGGCCAGCAGCAGGTGGTGATCAAGTCCCTGGAAACCAACTACACCCATGTGGAGGGCATTTCCGCCGCCACCATTCTGGGCAACGGCCAGGTTTGCCTGATCCTGGATATCGACGGACTGGAAGAGATGGAGCGTTGCCGCCGTGGCGGGCGTTCCCTGAACGCAACGGATATTGAGCAGATGGTCGAGGAAGACCAGCGGCATTCGGCCTAAGGACAAAGGACAGAAGCATGAGTGAAGATCGGCAGGATTTAGCGCGGGACGATATTGATATTTCGGCCATTGCCCGAATGACGCCGGAGGCGACAGAGGATGACGCTGCCGTCACCGGAGAGACCAGCCAGTATATCTCCTTTGTTATTGGTAACGAGGAATATTGCGTCGATATCATCCATGTCCGCGAGATCAAGGGCTGGGTGCCGGTGACGCCGCTGCCCAACTCACCGGAATTCATGCTTGGCGTCCTCAACCTGCGCGGCGTCATCGTGCCGATCTTCGATATGCGCTGTCGGTTTGGCCTTGGCAGGACCGACGCCACCCCGCTGCACGTCATGATTATCGTGGCGGTGGGCGAGCGGGTGATGGGTATTCTGGTGGATGCCGTATCCGACATTCTGACCGTGGGGGCAAACCAGGTGCTGGATGTTCCCGAACTTGACCAGCGCGGCGACCGCAAGTTTCTCGCCGGACTGATCACCCACGAGGACAAGATGGTGGCCCTCCTGTCCCTGGAAGAACTTTTTAACCTCGATTCCATCGTGGAAAAACTCAGTGCGTAATGTGGAAATGAAAAATCGCGCCGCTTGTGCGCCCCAGCAAATATAAAAGCCAATTGGAGACTACCATGTCCAAATACAGTTCAAAATTCGAGCTTCTGAACATTCTGAAGCTAGGCCGCAAGAAAAGCGACGACCGGCTGCTGTCCGTTCTGCACAACTGCCAGACCAATGTGATGGTGGCGGATGCGGATTACAACATCATTTATATGAACGAGACCATGACCCAGATGATGCGCGGGAATGAGGCGGAACTGAAAAAGGAACTGCCCAATTTCAACGCCCATACTCTGATCGGCTCGAACATCGATATTTTCCACAAGAACCCGGCGCACCAGCGGGGCATGCTGGCCGGCCTGCGCGCGGCCCACAGCACCTCGATAACGGTCGGGGATCTGGCTTTCACCCTGATTGCAACGCCGCTGTTCGATGCGGACGGCAATCGCACCGGCACCAGCGTGGAGTGGGAGGATGTGACCGACAAGCTGAAGGCGGAGCGGGAAGCCGCGGCCATCGCCAGCGAAAATGCCCGCATTCGCGAGGCGCTCGACGGCGCCAAGACCAACGTGATGCTGGCGGACCAGGATTACAACATCATCTATATGAACAAGACCATGGTCGAGATGATGACTAACGCGCAACAGGATATCCGCACCGAACTGCCCAATTTCGATGTGAATAAGCTGCTGGGCGCCAATATTGATGTGTTCCATAAAAACCCGGCCCACCAGCGCCGGATGCTGGACGCCCTGACGGAAACCTACGAAGGCTCCATTGAGCTCGGCGGACGCACCTTCAACCTGATTGCCAATCCGGTGCTGGACGACGACGGACAGCGCATTGGCACCAGCGTGGAATGGGCCGACGTGACGGACAAGCTGCGTGAGGAACGGGAACGGGCCGAGCGTGCCGCGGCCAATGCCCGGATCAAGGTTGGTCTGGATAAATGTACCACCAACGTCATGCTGGCCGATATGAACGGTGACATCATTTACATGAATGAATCCGTAAACGAGATGCTGCAGGTGGCGGAAAAGGACCTGCAGAAATCCCTGCCCAATTTCCGGGCCGGCGAGGTGCTGGGCTCCAATATGGATATCTTCCATAAAAACCCGGCCCACCAGAAAGAGCTGCTGGCCCGGCTGGCCAGCACTTACCAGACGGAAATCACCGTCGGTGCCCGCAAGTTCAGCCTGATTGCCAATCCGGTCAATGACGAGGACGGCAACCGGCTCGGCACCGTGGTGGAATGGAAGGATGTGACCGACGAGCGCAACGCCGAGGCGGAAATCGCCAGGGTTGTTGAGGCGATCAGCGTCGGCGACTTTACCTCCCGTATTGACGAGGAAGGCAAGCAGGGCTTTATGCTGAACATCGCCAAGGGGGTCAATGAAATTGCCTCCATCTGCGACAAGGGCCTGACGGAAGTGGGACAGATGCTGCGCTACCTGGCTGACGGCGATCTGACAAAACGGATTGAAACCGATTATCAGGGCACCTTTGACGCCCTGAAGCAGGACAGCAACGGCATGGCGGAAAAACTGGCCGAGATTGTCGCTTCCATCGCTGAGAGCGCCGATGAGGTCTCCAGTGCCGCCTCGCAGATTGCCGAAGGCAGCGCCGACCTGTCCGAACGGACTGAATCCCAGGCTTCGGCCCTGGAGGAAACTGCCGCGGCCATGGAACAGATCGCGGCCACAGTGAAGAATAACTCCGAAAACGCCCAGGAAGCCAGCCAGCTTAGCCAGGAGGCTCGCGACGTGGCAACCAAGGGCGGTGAAGTGGTCAGTGATGCCGTAACGGCCATGGACCGGATCGAGCAGTCTTCCCAGAAAATTTCCGACATTATCGGGGTGATTGACGAGATCGCGTTCCAGACCAATCTGCTGGCGCTGAACGCGGCAGTGGAAGCCGCCCGGGCGGGCGATGCCGGCAAAGGCTTTGCCGTTGTCGCCTCCGAAGTGCGCAAGCTCGCCCAGCGGTCTTCTGAAGCTGCCAAGGACATCAAAAACCTGATTGTCGACAGCGGTAACCAGGTCAAGGATGGCGTGCGCCTGGTCGGTGAGGCCGGAACCACCCTGAATGACATCCTCAAGTCGATCAAGAATGTCACCGACATTGTTTCCGAAATTGCCGCCGCCAGCGAGGAGCAGTCCACCGGCATCGAGGAAATCAACAAGTCTGTCACCGAAATGGACGATATGACCCAGCAGAACTCAGCCCTTGTGGAAGAAAGCACTGCCGCGGCCAGGTCCATGGAAGAGCAGGCCCATAACATGACCTCCAGGATGGAGTTCTTCAATATCGGTGAGGCGTACGTGCGCGCGGCACCGGCAGCCGGGCCGAAGGCTGCAGAGGAAAAGCCTGCCAAGGCGGCTCCCAAAAAGGTGGTAAAGAAAGCGGCGTCCAAAAAAGTCGACATTGTTGACGATGAGGACTGGAGCGAATTCTAGGATCGGTTGGCGGGGAGCCTGAAGCTGCTCCCCGTCCCTCCCTTTTAACTGTCTTGAGAACCGTCAAATGCTGAACACCGGAGGACTGGCAACGATGCCGCGGAAGCAGAGAAAAGAATTTGACTTCAGCCGCAAGGATTTCAATTTCCTTGCAGAGCTGGTCTCCGGACAGACCGGGATCGTCCTCAAGGCGACCAAATATGAAATGGTCTACTCCCGCCTGGCGCGACGGATCAGGCAACTGGGACTGAAAAGTTTCAAAAACTATGTTGAGCTGATCAGGGAAGACCCCTCAGGTGCGGAACTGCATGCCCTGGTTGACGCCATGACCACCAACCTGACCAAATTTTTCCGGGAAAGCTACCAGTTGAAGGATTTTGGCTGTCGCTTGCGGGAGATGGAGAAGACACAGCGCGGCGGCGTGAAAAAACTGCGTGTCTGGTCGGCCGGCTGTTCCAGTGGACAGGAACCCTATTCCATCGCCATGATCGCCGCTTCGGTGCTGGGGGATTGCAGCAGTCGGGATATCCTGGTCCTGGCAACGGATATCGACCGCAACATGCTGCAAAAGGGACGGTCAGGCGTCTATACCTCGGCGGAAGTCAGCAGCCTGCCGGAAAAATTTGCGGACAAATATATCCGGGACTGCGCCGAAGGGCATTATGAAATCGACCCTGCCGTAAAACAACTGGTGCGCTTTAAACAGCTGAACCTTCTGCACGACTGGCCGATGCAGAACGGATTTGACTTTATTTTCTGCCGCAATGTCCTGATCTATTTTGATGCCGAAACGAAAGATAGTCTGGTGGACCAGTTCAGCGGCAAACTCAATCCGGGCGGCATGCTGTATCTTGGCCATTCAGAAGCTCTGATTGGTGACCGGCAAGCTATTGCCCCGTCGGGGCGTGCCTCCTTCAGAAAGGTGGCGTCATGAGCGAAGTCAGGCAAACGGACCGTCGAAAACATACCTTAAATGACGAACGGAATCCCTATTTCGATTACATGCGCAATGTCAATGTGATCCGGATATTGCCCGGCGACTGCTGGATTACCAGCGATCCGTCGGAAATGTTGTCAACAACACTGGGCTCTTGTGTCTCTGCCTGTATTCGCGACGTGAACACCGGTTTCGGCGGCATGAATCATTTCATGTTGCCGTCAAAGCGGAGCAATTCCTCCTGGGGCGGCGAGGACGGCTTTTTGCGGTACGGCGATTTTGCCATGGATTTTCTCCTCAATGCCATTCTCGAGACAGGATGTAAAAAATCGCACCTGGAAATAAAGATATTTGGCGGGGGCAATGTCATCAGGAATGCCTCTGCGGTTGGCACGGAAAATGCCGCCTTCATCCTGGATTATCTCGACCGAAGGGGCCTGAAAGCGGAAGCCTGCGACCTGGGCGGGCCCTATCCGCGGCGTATTCATTATTTCCCGGCTTCCGGCCGGGTGGAACGCCTGTTGTTGAAACGGTCTGCCGATGTTGGGGTGCTGGATGAAGAGACACGGCTTCTGCGTAAATGCCTGAATCCGGATGCCGCCCCGTTGAAGCTGCAGAACAAGGAAGCCGGCTGATGATGAAGCGCAGGAAAACAGTTCTGGTTGTCGATGATTCCGCCTTGATGCGGCAGATGCTCACCAGCCTCATCAACAGGGCGCCCGACCTGGAAGTGGTCGGTGCCGCCCCTGATCCCCTGATTGCACGCAAGATGATCAAGGAACTTAATCCGGATGTGGTGACACTGGATATCGAAATGCCGAAAATGGACGGTATTACCTTCCTGTCCAAGATCATGACGCTGCGCCCCACGCCGGTGGTGATGATTTCCTCCCTGACCCAGGAAAGTGCCGAGGCGACCATGAAGGCGCTGGAACTGGGGGCGGTGGATTATGTGGCCAAACCCATGTCCGGTCTTCGGGAAAACCTGCTTCTGCTGGAGGATGAAATCACCGCAAAGGTTCGTTCGGCGGCGGGGGCGCGGGTCAGGCAGCTTGTTTTGAAAGGTGACGCGAAACCGAACCTGTCCTTTTCCACCACGGAGCAGGTGATAGCCATCGGGGCGTCTACCGGCGGTGTGCAGGCTATTACCCAGATTCTGGAGGAGATGCCGGCAAATTCACCGGCGGTGGTGATTACCCAGCATATGCCGAAGGAATTCACCGGCGGGTTTGCGGCCCGGCTGAACGGCAAAACAGCGATGCAGGTGAGCGAAGCCCGGCAGGGGGAACGCATTATTCCCGGCCATGTCTTCATTGCACCGGGAGATACGCACCTGGGAGTACAACGGTCCGGCGCCTACTACACCTGTAATCTGACGGATGGGCCCAAGGTCTCCGGTCACCGGCCTTCGGTAGACGCCATGTTCGCCTCCGTTGCCGAGGCCGTGGGTGACCGGGCGATCGGTGTGATCCTGACCGGTATGGGCAAGGATGGCGCCGAGGGGCTCCTGCAGATGCGCAAGGCCGGAGCGCGGACTTTCGGCCAGGACGAGGCGACAGCGACGGTCTATGGCATGTGCGGGGTTGCATGGAAAACAGGGGCAGTGGAACAACAATTGCCGCTGTCACAAATGGCATCAAATATTTTGAACGCCTGCAGGGACATTGGTGAAGCCTGCAGAAAAGCCGGGTGAGGCTGATATGGATTTTGCAAGGAATAGGGCAGAAACAATGGAAATGAATGTATCACCGCTCAGCAAACAAGCGGACACGGCCAAAAGTTTTGATGGTTCTGCGGACGAAGAGGTTCTGGACCTGCTCCGGCGCTGGAACGGCCTGTCAGATATCCAGCGTATAAGCTTTACCCATCTGTGTAAGGAACTGGATATTGTTTCCAACCTGGTGGAAACGCATACCAGCGAGCTGTCCAGCTGTTTCAGCACCGTCATTGAAACGACCAACGCCCAGAGCGCCTGCATCAATGAAATCATTGAATCCGCCAGCTTCATGACCGATGAACACAATGACAGGTCGCTGCCCAACCTGATCCGCTATCTTGATGATACGCTGAATGACGGGATCTCAAAGGTCCTCAACCTCTGTAAGCAGGCCCTGATCATGGTGACCGACCTTGAGGACGTTATCGAGCATGTTACCGAGGCCGAGGAAATGGTGCTCAAGATCGAGGATATCAACAAGAAGACCAACCTGCTGGCACTGAATGCGAAGATTGAATCCGCCCGCGCCGGGGAAGCGGGGCGCGGCTTTTCGGTCGTTTCTGATGAAATGCGCGACCTGTCCAATATGGTGAATTCGGTGGCCGGCAATATCCAGGGCCGGATGGGCGAAGTTTCGCGGGGAATCCACGCCAGCTTCGACAGGCTCAAGGATATCGCCAACATTGACATCAATCCCAACATTGCCGCCAAGGACCAGATCGGCGAAATGATGAACAACCTGATGGAATATAACAAGGAATTCCAGAAGAAGCTGCAGGAATCCTCTGCGCTGTCGACAAAAATATCCGGCGATATTTCCGGTCTGACCACGGGGCTGCAATACCAGGATCGCTCCAGTCAGTATATGCGGACAATCCGGGTTACCCTGGAAAAGCTGGGTGAGTTCCTGAGGGAAGCGGAAGCGGAATCCGCCTGCGCCCTGAAAGGGGGGGCGTCCCCCCGGGAACAGGACCTCGAAGACTGGATCAACAGGCTGGTGGATAATTTCCCGTTGCAGGAAGTCCGCGACCGTTTCCTGAAGCAGCTCGGCAGGACGCCGGTGGAAGATGTCAAACCGGCGGTCGCTCCGGCAGATGACGAGGATGACGACGGCATTGAAATGTTCTGAAGGGAAAAGCCGCCGTCACTGTGCGGGGCTGCAGCTGCATTTGGAGATATCTTCCTGCTGACAGGCCTTGTAGGTCTTGAGAAGCCCTTCCAGATAGGTCTGGTAACGGCCCAGTTTCTTGCTCATCAGCACTTGCAGCGCCTGCTCTGAATGAGTGATGGCCTCCTCGAGGTAGGCGGCGTCCCTGCGCAGCACTGCCAGATTGCAATTCAGCTCGCCAAGGTTGATTTCCACTTCCGCCCAGTTGGCCGGGAAACGCTCACGGGTATAGACGGTTTGCGCTTTGCTGAATTCGTCGATGGCGGCGGCAAGCTGGTCCGGTTTTCCTTCCAGTTGCGAGAGAATGGCCAGGCTGACCGCCAGGTTATTCTGCACCATGGCCCAGGTCAGGCCGGTTTTTTCCGGGTCCAGCCAGCGCAGAGCCTCCCGGCAGTGCTCGCCGGCCAGGTGAACCAGCGGAATGCCCTCCGTGCCGCGGTTGTATCCCTTGCGGTAGAGTGACAGGCAGATATTCTGCTGGGTCAGGGCCCAGTCCACGGGTTGGAATTCGGGGCGGAGGACAGTCAGCGCCGCCTGCATGCTTTCCAGGCCGCGGTCGAAATAATATTCCGCCTCGTCGCCTTCGCTCAGTTCCCCCAGCCGCATATAGACCACGCCCATATTGCGCTTCTGCAGGGCCCAGAGCTGGGGCATGGATTTTTCGTCCAGCACCTCGGCGGCTTCAAGCATCACTGTTTCCGCCTGTCTGAGGAGCTCGCGGCTTTTTTCAGGACTGTCGGCATAAAGATGCTGGCGGATCAGGGTGCTGGCCAGGTTGATTTTAAGGCTTGCCCAGTCCCGGGGATACTGTTGCTTGTCACGCACCTCGAGGGCATCCCGGCAGCTTTGTTCCGCTTCGAGATATTGGGTAAGGTCAGCGTCATAGTCGCCGAGCAGGCGCTGTTTATAACACAGCTGTCCGTTGAGCAGGGCCCAGAGCTGCGGGTCTGTTTTCGGATTGATGGTCCGTTTCACGTTGCGGTCACCCAGGATTGAGGCCCGGAGCCATTCCATCGAGGCCTGGTAGGAGCGGACTGCTTCCTGGCGCACGGCACGGAGGTCGTCAGTTTCCGGCGTCATCAGCTCGAGGGCGATCTTTTTGATGTCCGGCAGGGTATCATCCGGCTGGTCAAATTCCAGCGGGATGGTCAGCTGGCTTTCGGCAATCTGGGTCGGCCGGCCGCCAATATCGAGGGAAACCGGGCTGATGCCGGTTCCCGGTGATATGAAACGGACCTGCAGCCGGTCGCCGTCATTCTGCCCCCAGATGAGGATATGGGCCCCGGTTCGGGTCAGTTTTTGCCGTCCGTCTCCCCGGATTTTCTCGAGGCGGGCGCTGATATCTCCCGGTCCGCTGAGCGACGGCCGGTCGCAGGCTTGGAGCACGGTCACGTAGCGACTGAGCTTTGCATCTTTCAGGAATTCCCTTGTCAGCATCCGCTGGCCCCGGTTTTCAGGATCATTGCCAAAGCGGGCAATAATGACGCCAAGCCGTCCCGGCGGAGTGTGCAGGGGCGTGAAGAACTCATTGACCCGGCAGGTCAGGTCGCTGTTGGGGGAAAAGGCGCGAACGGTGAAAACAATCGCAACGATGGCGACCATCAGGAGTGCTGTCGGCCACAAGGCGATCGGACGGAACCAGGCCGGCGCTGTTTGCGTTGGAACCGGTGGTGGCGGAACAGGATGCGAGGACGGTGGCGGAGACAAATGTTCGTCTTCTTCAGTCAGGTAAAGGCTGGCCGCCTCCACGCCAAGTGCGCGGGCAATGCGCTCTATGGTCTGGGGGGCGACGGGCAGTTCCCGGAAGACTTTGCTCACCAGGTCCTTGGGCGCCGCGTCAAGCTCTTCCAGGTCGGCAATGCGATTGGCGAGCGCGGCTTGGGTTTTCTTGTCCAGATCGCTTTCGGCGAGCGCCTTTTCAAGCTTGAGTCGGGAGGCCCGGACCCCGCGGTTGCGCGTCCGGCCGTTTTGGTCGCCGTTTCCGTTATTCTCCATCTTTGCCGACTCCCCGAATGAGGCATTCCTGAAGAGTTGTCTTACAACAGTCTATCGGCAGCGGTGACCAAGTTCAAGCGGCTCAAAAAAATGTCATATCCCGCGATAAGCAGCGATAAAGGCCGATAGCGTTCGACGCTTTTTGTTCCGAAATAGTTTATGTTTTTCATGTGGTTAAGGTCATGTCGGGAATGTCCGGATCACAGGAAAAACAAACAGGAGATAATGTCATGGCGCTATTGAAAGAGGTGACGGTCAACGGTCGCAGCTACGATATCTATTATTTCACCGGCACCGTCGTCGATGAAAAACAATGGTCGGAAACGGAAGTCACCGGTAGCGGTGGTGGCGGTTATAATGTCGGCGGTCAGACGGTGGGAAACTATGTGGATGTACGCTCCAAGACCACCCGCCACAATCAATTCATCCTGCAGGGCCGGGACGGCCACGAACAGTCCTTCACATTTGAAGACTGGGGCATCACGTGCCGCAACGGCAGTGTGCTGACCGTCATGTGGGCGATCCCGAAGGGGGCCAAGAACGGTCCCTATATTGCCGTCTATAACCACCAGATGAAGGAATATTTCTGGGGTGATGATTTCGCCGCCATGTTTTACCCGGGCCGGGTCACGCTGCCGCTGCTGGGGAATACGTCCTGGTGGCCGGTGGCGGCCTTTTTTGCCACCCCCTTTGTCTGGTCGGTCCTGCTGTGGTCCGAGGGCATGGGCTTCGCCTTTGGGTTGCTGGTGGCGCCCTTTTTCAGCTTTTTCATTGTCCGCATGCTGGCCAAGGCAAAGGCGCGCAAGATTCTGGAGGGCTATCTGGCCGGCGATCCGGACCAGCTGCGCGACAGGGTTATCGGCACAAAGGGCGAAGCCGCTGTGGCCGAAGCCTGAAAAATCAGTTCACGCCCAGAAAAACAATTCAAACAAGGAGAAGATCATGCATCGGAAATTGATTATGGGAACCGTGGGGGCGGCAGTGTTTCTTTTTGTGGCCCAGCCACAGGTTCAAGCGGGCATATTCGACAAGCTGAAGAAAAAGGCCGAGGAGATTGTCAAGGACGAGGCCGAGGACAAGGCCAAGGAAACGGTGGGTCTTGGTGAGGCGGAAAAATCATCATCTTCTTCGTCAGCCCAGAGCTCCTCTTCCGGCGGCTCCCCGGCGACGGCGCCGGCGACCGTATCCGGCGGGAAACATCCAACTACGGCCCGGATCATGGCCCGCGCCGTTCTCAGCATCGCCCCGGATATTCTGGAGGTGCGGCCGGACTATGATATCAAGTCGTTTGTGAAAATCTTCTATCCGGCAGAAAATGAAAAGCTTGTTGACGAATTCTACTGGCGCAAGAATAAGGAAAAATTCAAGGCGAAGATGCTGGAGGAGTCCGAGGGCGCACCGACCACATTTGAAGTGGCGCCCTGGATTGACAACCAGTCCAACCCCGAAATCGATTATAATAAAACCTCCAATGACCTGATATTTACAGTAGGGCGCTATGATTTCGACAAGCAGGCCTGGCCGGTCTATGTGCCGACGGGTAACAAATGGCCTATCCCCTGGGTCAGCAGTTACCGCAAACCGGTCAGCTATGAGATTCCCGCCGTGAAGGAGGCCAAAACCTATTGGATATCCATGCCAACCGACAAGGCGGAACAACTGCATAAGGATTTCAACGGTATGGGCAGGTTGTATGCCCGTTACCGCTTTACCATTTCGGATGTGATCGGGGTACATGTGGAAGATCATCCGGGATATGAGCAAAACAAGAAATATATGAAGGGCAGCCACAAGGACCAGGTCATCGGCAACTTGGTGCCGATCGGACAAATTGCCATCGCGGGCAACAAGCTCGAGCTTTATGCAACGAAAAGTTACACGACCACGCTGTCAAAAGATGACTATAAATTTGTCGCCACTTTGGAACTGACCCCCTGATCCTGCCGACAGGACGGCATCAACCGGACCGGCTGACTGCGGTTTTCATTTGTCCCCTCCGGGCAAAATGGCTAAGACTTGCAGTCAGCCTTTTTTATTGTAACCAGCACCGGAGGACCAATGACCCAGTCAGACACCCTGAACTCAGGAACTGATGTATGAGCGGGAAGACTCCTGTTTTGCTGGTCCCGGTGTTGGCCGCGGCGCTTGTTTTATGCGCCGCAGCCGGCCTGATGATCGGCCCGGTTGACCTCAGCGTTTCCCAGGTGATGTCCGGATTGTTCGGCCAAGGTGAGGAAAATATCGCCATCATTATCCAGGAACTCAGGGTTCCGCGGGTCGCCATCGGCATCCTGGCCGGGGCGACGCTGGGCGTGTCCGGTGCCGCGCTGCAGGGCCTGCTGCGCAACCCGCTGGCTGATCCCGGCGTGATCGGCGTGTCTGCCTCGGCCGGCCTCGGTGCGGTGGTCGCCATTTCCTTCGGCCTGGTGTCGGTCTTTCCCATGGCGCTGCAGCTTCTGGCCATGGCCGGTGGGCTTTGTGCCACGGCAGTCCTGCTTTATCTGGCGGCGCGGGACGCCAGCATCCTGCCCCTGATCCTGGCCGGGATCGGCATCAGTTCGCTGGCGGCGGCGATCATGGCGCTGGTGATGAATTTCGCGCCCAATCCGCTGGCCCTGCAGGACATGGTCATGTGGCTGATGGGCTCACTGCAGAACCGCACCTTCGACGATCTGATGCTGACCCTGCCGTTCGTGCTGGTGGGCTGGGGCCTGCTGCTCGGTACCGGCCGGGGGCTGGACGCCACCAGCCTCGGCGAGGAGACGGCCATCACACTCGGCATCAACATGAAACTGCTGCGCCTGCGCATTATCCTCGGGGCGGCGCTCAGTGTCGGCGCGGTGGTGGCGGTGTGCGGCACCGTCGGCTTTGTCGGCCTGGTGATTCCCCATTTCCTCCGACCGCTGGTGGGCTATGCGCCCGGGCGTCTTTTGCTGCCCAGTGCCCTCGGCGGTGCCATTCTGCTGCTGCTGGCCGATATGATCACCCGGCTGCCGTTCGGCAATCAGCAGCTGCAGCTCGGCGTGGTCACGTCGCTGATCGGCGCGCCTTTGTTCCTGCATATCATTTATAAAACGCGGGAGGCCATGCGATGACCGGGGTGGAGCGCGAAATCGAAATCGACCGGCTGGCGGTGGGCTATGGCCCGTGCACGGTGCTGGAAAATATCAACCTCAGGTTTGCGCCGGGCCGCATCACCGGCCTGATCGGCCCCAACGGGGCCGGCAAGAGCACCCTGCTGAAGTCACTGCTTGGCCTGATCGAGCCCGGGGCGGGGGAAATCCGGGTCGATGGCACACCGCTCAACAATATTACGATTGCGGAACGATCCCGGAAGCTGGCCTATGCCGCCCAGGGGGCGCCGGTGCACTGGCCCCTGACGGTGGAAAAAATGGTCGCCCTCGGCCGCCTGCCCCACTTGGGGCCGTGGCAGAAAATCGGCAGCGCCGACCGGGAGGCGATTGAGCGCGCCATGACCATGACGGACAGTTACCGCCTCAGGGACCGCATCGTCACCACCCTGTCCGGCGGCGAGCGGGCCTGCGCCATGCTGGCCCGCACCATCGCCACCGATGCCTCCTGGCTGCTGGTGGATGAACCGGTCGCCTCCCTTGACCCCTCACACCAGCTGCAGGTAATGGGAATATTAAAAAATCTGGCCGGGCAGGGCCACGGTATCGTGATTGTCCTTCATGACCTGACTTTGGCCCGGCGGTATTGCGACCAGCTGGTGCTGCTTCACAAGGGGGCTGTACTGGCGGAAGGGGAACCGGAACAGGTGCTGGCGGATGACAACCTGGCTGCCGCCTACGGCATCCGGGCGGTGCGCTGGCAGGCGGACGGACAGGAATTTATCGTGCCGGCGGAGAAGCTCTGAGGCCTCCTAGCGTTCGAGCAGGAATTTTTCCATCGGCAAACGCTCCTGCCAGCCTTCCTTGACCAGTTCGGGGGTGTCGGTCTGTTCTTCGGGATAACCGATGCAAAGGTGGCCGATGAACACCCAGGACTCGTCCACCTCCAGCAGCTCCGCCATCTTGTCCGGCGGTAGGATGCTGACCCAGCCCAGGCCCACGTCATAGCTCCGCAGCATCAGCCACAGGATCTGGATGGCGGACACCACCGAATACATTTTCGCTTCGGGCATGGTGCGCGATCCCAGCCCCTTGCCGACGGCGGTGGCCACATTGGCAAAGACGCTGATCTGCACCGGGGCTTCCCGAAGGCCCGCCAGCTTGAGCCGGGCATAGAGGGCGGCGTCCTCGCCCTCATACTCCCCCAGAGCCTTCTCGTTCTCGATCTCGAAGGCCCGGATCAGCTGGTCTTTTTTTTCCGCGCTTTTGACCCGGACAAAGCGCCAGGGCTGGGAATTGCCGACCGAGGGGCCGCGGCAGGCCATCTGCAGGCAATCGAGGATAATGTCTTCAGCCACCGGGGCGGTGCGGAAGCGGCGGACATCCCGGCGCCAGACCAGCAGGTCGTGCAGCTTTTCTCTGAATTCCTTGTTGAAGACCGGGGTTTCCATGGAGGTGTCCTGTTATGGTTATATTTTCAGGATACTCTATAGCCCGTAAAGTTCAACGACTGAGCGATATTTTCAATCCGGGCAAGTTTGACTTGACGTATAAATTGTTTTTGTAACAAACTAAATGCAAATACAGGGAGCGACAAATGAAAGCATATCAGATTGAAGCCGGCAGCAGCAGCCTTGACGGCCTGAAGCAGGTTGAACTGGACAAGCCCGAGGCCGGCCCGGGCGAGGTCCTGGTCAGGGTCAGGGCGACATCGCTCAACTACCGCGACCAGGCGGTGGTGATCGGAAAATATTTTATCGGCCCGCTGCAGCGGGACACCATCCCCCTGTCTGACGGGGCAGGGGAAGTGGAGGCTGTGGGCGATGGCGTCACCCGCTTCAAGGCCGGGGATCGGGTTGCCGGCACCTTTTTCCAGGGCTGGGTCAACGGCCATCCGCCGGCCTCGATACCGGGGATTGCCCTGGGGGCGCCGCTCGACGGTATGCTGGCGGAATATGTGGTTCTGTCTGAAGAGGGCCTGGTCGGCATTCCGGACAATCTGTCCTTTGAAGAGGCGGCCACACTGCCCTGCGCCGGGGTGACGGCCTGGAACGCCCTGATGGAGGGGCGGACCCTCAAGCCCGGCGATACGGTGCTGTGTCTGGGGACCGGCGGGGTGTCCATGTTTGCCCTGCAGTTCGGCCGCATGGCCGGGGCGCGGGTGATCGTCACCTCTTCCAGTGACGAAAAACTGGAACGGGCCAAGGCCTTGGGCGCGGACGGCCTGATCAATTACAGGAACACTCCGAACTGGGCCGAGGAAGTGATGAAGCTGACCGGCGGCCAGGGCGTGAGCCAGGTTGTGGAGGTTGGCGGTGCCGGTACCCTGCCGCTGTCCTACCAGGCGGTGGGTTCCGGCGGCGAGATTGCCCTGATCGGGGTGCTGGCGGCCCCGGACGGGGACCTGAGCCCTCATGGCCTGATGTTCAAGGCGGCCACCCTGCGCGGCATTTTTGTCGGCAACCGGGATATGTTCGACGGCATGAACAAGGCCATTGCCACCAACGGCATCCAGCCGGTGATCGGCGCCACCTTTGACTTCGACCAGGCGGTTGAGGCCTTCCAGCACCAGATGACCGCCAGCCATTTTGGCAAGATTGTCATCACGGTCTGATCCCGGCGTACACCAGACATGAAAAAAAGCCGCTCGGTTGAGCGGCTTTTTGTTGTGAAACGTGACGTCCTAGCGGAACAGGGTGTCCACAAAGTCGGCGCCGATCCCCACCTTGTCATAATGTTCCTTGGCCATGGCGATATAGTCATGGACGTCGAAATATCCGGCGGCCTCGCCATTTTCATCGAGCCAGATCAGCGGCCCGGTGACCACGAAGAAGACCTGCATCGGGTCTTCGTGATCATAGGCCACCAGGGTATGGCCTTCGCCCGGGGTTTCATAGATGAAGTCTCCGGCGGTGGCAGTCCAGTCATGTTCCAGATAACCCCATTTGCCGCTGACTGTGTAGGCGAAGATCTGGTGCGGGTGGTAATGGCGGTTGACCAGACCCGCTTCCTTGGCCATCAGGATGTCGGCCCACATGTTGCGGGACGGGGAAATCCACAGGGGACGGGAAGAGACAGTGTCGGAAATGGGCACCCAGTATCGCTCGTCCCCCGACGTGGTGTTGGGGTAATAGGTTTCCGGCGCGGCATCCGGCTTGAAAACCTTTTCAATGGGTATGATATCGCGCCAGAATTCTGATTTTGGTGCTTCAGGCATCTTGTCTCTCCTCTATATTTTGGCCTCTATCTTATGGTTTAGCCGACGTTGCGGTCGGAATCGCCCCAGAACTTCTGCCGGATGGTTTTCTTGTCCAGCTTGTTGGCCGGGGTTTTCGGCAGTTCGGTCCAGAATTCCACTTTCTTGGGAGCCTTGACGCCGCCGAGCCGGGTCTTGCAGTGGGCAATGACGTCCTCTTCGGAAATGCTTTCCCCTTCGGCCAGCACGCAGATGGCAGTGACCGCTTCGCCCCATTTTTCGTGCGGAATGCCGATGACGGCGCATTCCAGGATCTGCGGCAGCTCCAGGATGCAGGCTTCCACTTCCGCGGAATAGACATTGAAGCCGCCGGTGACGATCATATCCTTCTTGCGGTCGACAATATAGAAAAAGCCTTCTTCATCCCGGTAGGCCACATCGCCGGTATGATGCCAGCCGAAGGTGCGCACTTCCTCGGTGGCTTCCGGTTTTTCGAAATAGCTGTGGCTGACCAGCGGCCCGCGGGAGACGATTTCGCCCCGCTCGCCCGGCGGCAGCAGGTTGCCGTCATCATCCATAATGCCGACCCGCACGTGCGGCGTTGCCCGCCCGCAGCTGGCGAGGCGTTCCGGGTGGTCTCCGGCCGCGGCCCTGGCGACGGTGGCCGGATCCAGCCAGGTGGTGATCATCGGGGATTCCACCTGGCCATAGCACTGGCACATGCAGGGGCCGAAGATTTCCACGGCCTGGCGCAGTTTTTCCGGCGCCACCGGGGAGCCCACCAGCAGGAAAATCTTCAGGGAGCTGAGGTCATATTTGTTCAGGTCCGGGTGATCCATCAGGATATAGAGCGCGGTGGGCGGCAGATAGATGTGGGTGACTTTGTGTTTCTCGATCGCTTCAAGGACCTTGCCGGCATCAAAGCCGGGCAGGATCACCTGGGTGGCGCCGATGGACATGGTGGCGACGGTGACCGGGCCGGCCGCATGGGTCATCGGTGCAGTCACCAGGCAGACCGGCTCGATATCCGGCACATCCCAGTAGCAGGACGCCGTCGACAGCATGGTGCCCCAGCCGAGGTTGGTTACATTGACCCCTTTGGAGGGGCCGGTGGTGCCGCCGGTGGCGAACAGGCCGACAATTTCATCGAGGTTGCCGAAGGCGTCGCACTTTTCCTGCCAATCGACACCTTCGCCGCGCTTCATGAATTGCTCGAGCGAGGGGTGGTCGCCGTTCGGCTTGTCCAGGCACACCGCCGTGGTGAAGCTCGGGATGTTGGCCAGCATTTCCTCCACTTCCTCGGTCATGCTGGAGTGGTAGAACAGGCGCTCACAGCGCACATAGTTCAGGAACTGGATGTTGGTGTCGACGGAGTTGCGGGCGTTGACCGGCACCCATTTGGCGCCAAACCGCCACAGGCCGAGCAGGGCGATCAGCACACTCCAGTGGTTGGGGGCGTAAAGGGCCACCGTGGACTGGTAGGCGGCGCCGTCGGCGGCCATGGCGGCGGCAAAGCGGTAGGTTTCCGCCTGCAGCTCCTTGAAGGTCATGGACATGTCGCCTTCGATAAAGGCAGGACGGTCGCCTGCACGTTCAACACCTTTGTCAAAATAGTCAATGGATCGCATGGTTTTTCACTCTTGTTTCATTAGGTTGAGGTTTTTTGTTCATTCAGGGGCGTGTCTGCTTCCGGCGGATGGTCGACCAGTTCCGGCTCCCGGCGCAGGCGCAGGCTCAGGATCAGCAGCATGAGGCAGGCGAAAGCGGCCGCCATTCCCATTCCCTCGCCCAGTGACGAGGCTGTTCCATTGTAAAGCGAGGCCGAGACGATGGAGCCGATGCTGCCGAACAGGCTTTGGGCACTGCCAAGCAGGGCGGCGGCCAGTCCGCCGACCAGGCCGAAGGCATGGAGCGCCATGCCGCTGGTAGCCGGGACCATCAGGCCGAATCCGTACATGAAAATCCAGATGGACGACATCACCGCCCATAGCGGCGCATTGAACGGAACGGTGCACAGAAACAGCAACACTGCACCGCTGCCGACAAATATTCCGCCCCATTCCATGACTTTGGGCAGCGTATGAGTCCTGAGCAGGTGATTGCAGCTGATGGTTCCGGAAAGCTGCACGGCGGCAGTGGCCGTGAAGAAAAGGGCGTAATACCGGTTCGGAATTTGATAATAGCCGGTCAGGATCAGGGAAGAAGACGATATCCAGGTCATGATGCCGGCAGACATGCCGGCCTGTATCATCAGGCACGGGCCGCTGACCGGATGCAGGATCATGTCGCGGAACGTGCCGAGGATCTGCAGGAAGCTGGACCGTTTGCGTTTTGAGATTGCATGGCTTTCGCCCAGGAAGACCCAGGCGAAGCCGAGGGCAATCACACTGATCAGGCCCGGGACCCAGAAAACACTGCGCCAGCCGAAGCTATAGAGCAGGAAAGTGCCCAGGGCAGGCGCCAGCATGGGGGAGAGGAAGAAAACCGTGGTCATTGCCGCCATGCGCCGGGCCAGCAGCCGGCCGGTGAAGTGATCTCGCAGCACGGCCCGGCTCACGGTAATGGGGGCGGCGGCGCAGATGCCCAGGAGCAGGCGCCAGAACAGCAGTTCCTCCCCGCTGTGGGAAAAAGAGCACATGAAGGTGGTCAGGGCGTAGCCACCGGTGCCGGCCAGGATCACCGGACGCCGGCCAACCCAGTCGGAAAGCCAGCCCCAGCCCAGCTGTCCGGCGGCAAAACCGCCGATATAAAGACCGATGGTCAGTTGCGCGGCCGCCGAGGTCATGGACAATTCCCTGACCATGGAGGGCAGGGAAGGAAGCAGTACATCAACCGAAATGGCGCCCTGCGCGGTCAGCGCACCGAGCAGAATGATGAACCGGTTGCCCTCCGGGGCCAAATGACGAGAAGACGACATATACTATTCCCTGTTTCACTATTTTCCGCACAAATCGCATTGATTCGTTGTCCGGAAAACTCCCTTATTTACTCTGCAGTTATTCTGTTTTATCTCCCCGGGCGGAGGTGAATATATTTGCGAACACACAGAAAAAGAGGCCGGAATATAGGTCATATCCTGTAAATCTACTTGCTCACGTCTTACACAAATACTTGACAGTCCCGGGGGAGGTGCAGATATAGTTAGCTATACTTATTATTTGTAAGGCGGCATAGTATAAACAAAAAAGACCCTAGACAACATATTCCATAAAAAAGGGTCACAAATATTTACCGGCGCATTTGGGAGTCGTTAAAACCACAGGCAGTTCAAGCCTGGGGCCGGTGAATAAAGCAATGTAAATATAGGGAGAATTTGTGATGTACCATTACTCTACAGATTCGGTCTCGGCAAACAAGCGGCTCGTATACTGGAACGATATTATTTGTGACCAGTTTACCGACCTTGAAACGGTGGCCTTGCAGCCGGACGAGTTCAGGGCAAGTATGGATATGGTTCGTCTCGGTAATCTTTCGCTTTTAAATCCCCGCTCTTCGCCGGCCCAGATCATTCGCACAGCCACGCATGTTTCCAACGCAAAGGACCATCTGTTTTTTCTCCATTTGCAAATCGGGGGGACGATGGAAACCCGCCAGCATGGACATGTGGAGGCGCTTTCCGAAGGGGATATGGTGATGTGCGACAGTGCTTCGCCCTATATCCTGAATGCAAAAGAACACAGCATATTGAGTCTGGGTATTCCCGCCAAATCATTGAAGGCGCATCTGCCCTGCCCTGAACTGGTTGCCGGTAGGAAGCTGGCGGGTGACCGGGGGGCAGGACACGTCCTGCAGACCATGTTACGCAGTATCTGGAGTCAGACCGAGGAGGATTTTTCGCCGGAAATAGAGCAAAGACTGTCCCACAACCTGCTTGATGTTCTGGCGACGGCCTGCAGCGTGGAGCATGGAGCCGCAGCCAGTGAAACTTCGGTTGCCGGAGCGAGGCGGATCCAGATCAAAAGATATATCGAAATCAACCTGCGGGATCCGGAACTTTCCGTCGGCAGGGTCGCGGCAGCGTTCAGAATTTCCAACCGGTATCTGCACGTTCTGTTTTCCGCCGAAGGTGAAACCGTGTCCAGTTATATCCAGCGCAGGCGGGTGGAAGAATGTGCCCGCCAGATGACATCGGCACTCTGGCGCGGCCATACGATCACGGAAATTGCTTTTGGCTGGGGCTTTAACAACACCACACATTTTGCCAGGGTATTCCGGAATTACTACGGCATGAGCCCGAGGGATTTTCGCAATGTCGGCGCCAGTCCCAACGGTGAGGGAGGCAAGGTGCGTGCAAACTGACTTATCCGGCAGGACCGGTACACCGGACTGTATAAAGCGAGATTTTGGGGGGTGTTATCTGTCTGTTTTCGCGGCGATCAGGATGGTTGACACGTTAACTGTTGTAATTTATCAACTACGGGGCTGCTGAAGGCCGTTTCAGATGCAGAAAACTCCCGTATGTGCTTGGGGGATGATTGAAAGTATGAATAAAATGACAAATAATACAGGCAAGGAAGAACTGCAACTGTCATCGGGTAAACCGGTGAGCCTGAAAGGTCTTGATGAACTGCTTGGCTACCAGCTGAAGCGCGCCCAGATCATCCTGCAGCGCGATTTCCTCGAAACACTGGCGCCGATCGGCCTGACCCAGCGTCAGGGGGCAACTCTGTGGCTGATCAAGGAAAACCCGGCCATTTCTCAGTCAGAACTGGCGTCGGTGCTGCTGATGGACCGGGCCACCATGCTGGTGATTATTGACAAGCTGAGCACCCGCGGCCTGGTCAAACGCAAGCGGTCCGAAGTCGACCGTCGCCGGCACGAATTGTGCCTGACTGATGAGGGGGAAGCCCTTTTGGCCCAGGCCAAGGAACTGATCAAGGGGCACGAACAGCGGTTCAAAAACCTGTTCACCAAGGACGAGCTGGCCACTTTCTTCAAATTCCTGGATGTGATCGCCAACCAGTCTTAAGAATATATTTTTCTGCTATTTTATTGCTGCACCAGCATCAGGCCTGTGCTCAGCTTTGCTATATCTATCCTTTCTTCTGTTCGCGAATGTAAAAAGCGACAATGGCTTTTGGCCAAGGTCATTAAACGGTTGCACCTGTCCAAGATAATAGGTTATACAAACAAATAATAATATGTCACACAAACTAATGTGTGACGCCATGAAAGGGTATGGCAATAGCGATGGCACCGGGCCGGCCAGGGAGAGGCGCTCGGAAAAATGAACCGTCGCACCTGAAATATAGTGGAGAAGATGAGGGGCAATGAGGATGACTGAAACAGTCACAGCCGACATCAATTATATTGCGCCGATGGATGTGCGTCCCCGGTATTACGCCAACGATCATTCCAGGGATATCCTGGAAATAGATACCAGGGAAATGAGCGTCATCAATGCGCGAAATCTGACGGATCCCCCCAGGGTTGACCGGGAAGGCTTTGCCCTGGTCCCTCACAAAAGCACCATCATGGATTTTTCCGATCCCGAAGCCGTTGCCGATGTGCATAAGACCGAAATCGAAGCCCTGGTCAAGCAGGTGACCGGGGCAGACGAGGTCTTTGTCACGTCTCCGGGATTGCTTCGTTTCGGGGAAAAAAGCGGCAAGGCTGGGGCCCTGAACAATTCCTATCCGGCCCGCTTCGCCCATGTGGATATCAGCCCCGCCACGGCCCAATGCATGGCCCAGAGGACCAGCCCCGAAGGGAAAAAGGTCCGTCGCTATAACCAGGTCAATGTCTGGCGCGCCCTGAGTGCGGCGCCACAGGATGTGCCCCTTGCCCTTTGTGATGCGAGAACGGTTGAGCCGGAGGACCTGGTGGAGGCGGATGCGATCTTTGACGAACCCGGGAAACCGGAATGGTCGTTCGAGGGCTATGTCGTGGCCCATAATCCGGATCATCACTGGTATTTTTACCGGGATATGACGCCGGATGAAGTGATTGTTTTCAATACCTTTGATAGTGCGACCGGGCAGGCCATGCAGGTCCCCCATGTGGCTTTCAATGATCCGACTTGCCCCGCGGACGCGGTGCCCCGCGTCAGCATTGAAATGCGGGCGACAGCTTACTGGTACGAAAATTAACTGGTCGGCTGAGGACTGAAATAACAAAAACAGGGCGGTTCAGGGGGTGACATCTTAAACCCCAAATTTAAACAGAGTGACAGACAATGAAACAATATCCCGATACCCCGGACTTTACCGGGATCAATGCGCCAATCGGCGAGGAATACAGCCTGAAAAACCTCGAGGTGGAAGGCGAAATTCCGGCGGAGGTGCGCGGCGCCTTCTATCGTGCGGTGCCGGATCCGGCGTTTCCGCCGATGTTCGAGGATGACACCGCCCTGTCCGGCGACGGCATGTTGTCCCGGCTTTATTTCGGGCCCGACGGCCAGGTGGATTTCGACATCCGCTTTGTCGAGACCGCCCGGCACCAGGCCGAAGTTGCGGCCGGCAAGGCGCTGTTCGGCCGCTATCGCAATCCCTTTACTGATGACCCGTCAGTGGACGGCGTCGACCGCACCGTCGCCAACACCACCCCGGTGTGGCACGGGGGCCGCCTGCTGATGACCAAGGAGGACGGCCGCGCCTATGAAATGAATCCGCATACGCTGGAGACCCTCGGCTCCTATGATTTCGGCGGCGTCCTGAAGTCGGAAACCATGACTGCCCATGTGCGTATCGATCCGGCAACGAAGGAAATGTTCTTCTTCGGCTATGAAGCCGACGGCCTGGCCTCTTCCAAGGTGGCCTACTGCATCGCCGACAGGGAGGGTACGCTCACCCACGAACAATGGTTCGATGTGCCCTATTGTTCCATGATGCATGATTTTGTCATCACCGAAAATTATGCAGTGTTCCCGGTCTATCCGACCACGGCTGACCTGGAGCGGCTCAAAGCCGGCGGCGATCACTGGGTGCACCACATGGACCTGGAAAGCTGGGTCGGCATCATGCCGCGCTACGGCGATGTCTCCGAAATGCGCTGGTTCCGGGGGCCGAAGGGCGTGTCCACCTATCACATGATGAACTGTTTCGAAGATGAAGAGGGGCGGGTGCATATGGACCACTGCATGTCCAACTGCAACGCTTTTCCCTTTATCCAGCGGGCGTCCGGCCTCAATGTGCCGCCGCAGGAACTGGGCGGCGGCCTGATCCGCTGGACCATGGACATGACCGGCAGTGACGACAACCTGACCCAGGTGACGCTCGGCCCTCCGGGCGATATGCCGCGCATTGCCGACAAAGACCAGGGACGGCCCTACCAGCGCGGCTGGTACCTGAGCGTCAACCCGGAGCTCAAGGGTCCGCCGCTGATGGGCGGTGTGGTCGGTGCCGAGTTCAACCTGCTGCTGCGGATCGAGCCGGACAACGGCAGAATCGACGCCTATGCCTTCCCGCCGCTGAGCGGCATCCACGAGCCGGTGCATGTGCCGTCGGCCCGGGACGGGCATGAAGGCTGGCTGATTTCCTTCGTCGACATGATGCAGGGCGAGGATGACCTCTATCAGGGCGCCTGGATTTTCGACGCGGGCAATGTGGCGGCCGGGCCGGTGGCGAAAATCACCATCCCGCACCGGCTGCGGCCCCAGGTGCATGGCTGGTGGGTGCCGCAGGCCGAGCTCGACAAGTCGGTCAGAAAGTAACCCGACTTCAGGTCAGGTCCTTGAGGCCGGTTTTGATGCCGGCCTCCGCCGCCTTCATGGCCTCCCGGCGCAGTCTTTCGATATGCAGCCGTCCTTCCGGGATTTCCTCGTCAGGCAGGGCGGCCAGGGAAGTCTCGTAAATTTCCCTGAAGTCCTGGGCGAATTCCGGATGGGTCAGGATCAGGCCGCGGTTTTCGGTCATGCCGCGCAAGGTCTTTTCGCCCACTTCCAGCGGGTCCATGCCGGCCTCGAAGGCGGTGCCGAACTGTTCCAGTTCCGCCGCTTCCACAGGTTCAAAACCACTGTCCTTGAACTCGTCGGGCCGTCGCGTGGCGCTGTCCCAGGCATTGGTGCGGGTCAGGCCCGGACACATCAGCGACACACCGATGTTGTAGGGCGCCAGATTGTAGCGCAGGCTCTCGGTCAGGCCGCGCACGGCAAATTTGCTGGCGGTATAGATGCCGGCCTGGGGGCCGGGCAGGAAGGCCGCCATGCTGGCCACATTGACGATGTGGCCGCCTTCGCCATGGGCCTTGATCCTGGGAATGAAGCTGACCAGTCCGTTGACCACGCCGCCGAAGTTGACCCCCATGATCCAGTCATAGTCCGCATAGCTGGCTTCGTCGGTAGGGCCGAACACGCTGACCCCGGCGTTGTTGATCAGCACATGCAGCTTGCCGAAATGATTCTCCACCTCGTCGGCGACTTCGGCGAATCTGTCCCGGTCCTGGACGTCCAGTTTCAAAAACAATGGTTGCTCGCGCCCTTGGTCGGCAAACCAGCGGGCGGCCTGCTCCTTGTGGTCCTCGTTGCGATAGCTGAGCGCCAAGCGCATGCCGGCGTTGCTCAGGGCCCGGGCCAGGCCGAAGCCGATGCCGGACACCCCGGCCGTAATGAAAGCTGTCTTGTTTTCCCAGGACATAAAAATTTCTCTCTATATTGATGTTGATTTGATTATTAGTTAGTGTAGCATACTAACAAATGTTATTCATAAACACCAAAAAATATAGGGAAAAGGGAAAATGACTGACAACTCTGATCTGAGGGCCGAGCTGCAGGCTCTGACCAATCGTGTGGGCATGCTGGAAGACCAGCAGGCGATCCGCAAACTTCACTATGCTTACGGCTATTATATCGACTTCTGCCAGTATGACGAAGTGGTGCAGCTGTTTGCCGATGACGGGGAAGTGATCTTCCTGTCCGGCATTTATAAAGGCAAGGCAGGAGTCGCCCGCCTCTACAAGACCTGGTTCCAGAATTATTTCACCCACGGCAAGCCGGGGCCCGAGGATGGCTTCCTGCTCGATCATTTCCAGATGCAGGACATTATTACCGTGGCGCCGGACCGCAAAACCGCCAAGGGCCGCTTCCGCGCCGTGCTGATGGGCGGGGTGCATGAAGACCGGGAATATAAGCCCGAGGGTCTGCCGGATCAGTTCTATGAAGCCGGAATCTATGAGAACGATTATGTCTGCGTGGACGGGGTGTGGAAGATCAAGCGCCTCGACTATATGGTCCAGTGGCAGGCGGACTATGACAAGGGCTGGGCCAAAACCAAGGCTCATCTGCAGCCGGCGGTGGAAATCTATCCCGGCAATCCGATCGGGCCGGACGAGCTGCTGCCCGAACCGCGCCTGACCTGGCCGAATCGCCATGACGTGCCTTACCATTATGCTCATCCGGTGATGGGTAAGGCCTTTAAACCCTTCGAGGAGTGAGCCATGATGCGGGCATTCTACGCGGGCGTTCTGATGGCCGCCCTGGTGTGCCCCCAAGCTTTCGCCGGGGAGGGGGCATCCTGTGACAAAACGCCGCGCCAGGTGGTCGAAGCCTTCGGCAAACTGTTCTATGACCAGTTGAAGGTAAAGGAGGCTTTCGAAACCTGGGTGCGGGAAGACTATATCCAGCATAACCCGGTGGCCCCCGACGGTCGCCAACCGGCCATCGACGCCCTTAGCGGCTGGCTCTCGACTCAGCCCGATTTCAAGTATGATGTAAAGCGGGTCATTGCTGACGGCGATCTGGTTGCAGTGCATATGCATGCTAAGCCGACATCGGAGGATCGCGGCTTTGCCGTGGTCGATATCTTTCGTGTCGAAGGCTGCAGGATTGCCGAACATTGGGATGTGTTGCAGCCGGTGCCGGAAATCTCCGCCAATAATAACACCATGTTCTGATGCCAGGCCTGCGTCAAGCAGGCTGGTTTAAGGAGAGAGCTCATGTCGCAAGATAATTCCGACAACAGTGAAAAAGGCATGCGCGGCCTTGGCAATAATGTGATTAACCCACGCTCCCATGTGGGACTTGCGCCGCCTGAAGCGGAAATTGACTACAACGCTCCCTATAAGCGCATTGCCACCGAGGAAGCCTGGAGTTTTCCCGAGCTGGTCGAAGCCCAGGTGAGGCTGCATAACAGCGGCCGGGCCTCAGACGATGCCTCGCTGGCCATGGCCAATATGTTCGCCGGCATGTCTGCCTTGCAGGACATCCTGTTTGACCTGGGCGATAAGCGTATCGCCCGGATGGATGAGCTCGGCATTGACCGGCAGTTGCTGTTACTGACCTCGCCCGGGGTGCAGGTGCTGGAGCCGGAAGAGGGCAACCGTCTGGC
This sequence comes from Emcibacter nanhaiensis, assembly GCF_006385175.1. Classification (NCBI taxonomy): domain Bacteria; kingdom Pseudomonadati; phylum Pseudomonadota; class Alphaproteobacteria; order Emcibacterales; family Emcibacteraceae; genus Emcibacter; species Emcibacter nanhaiensis. The sequence continues at coordinate 695,931 of NZ_VFIY01000018.1, read as the reverse complement.
CCGTATGTCCAACGATATTGCCGCCGAAGCCTGTGCCAAATACCCCGACCGCTTTTCCGCCCTGGCCGCCTTCCAGCCCCAGGATGTGGATGGCGCGGTGGCGGAAATCGACCGCGCCATGCAGGAATTGAAGCTCAGTGGTGCGGTGCTCAATTCCCACTGGAAGGGGCGTTACCTGGACGAGGCAGAGTTCGAACCGATCCTGGCGGCACTGGAGGCCAATGATGCGGCGCTCTATATCCATCCGACCGCGCCCCGCTACAACGAACCCTATCAGTTCCGCGGCATGACCGGGGCGCTCGGCGGTTTCCCCCATGATGTCTGGATTCACACCATGGGCCTGATCCTGTCCGGGGCGTTTGACAAATATCCCGACCTGCGGCTGGTGATCGGCCATCTCGGAGAATGCATGCCGCTGCATCTTTATCGTTTTGACTGGATGCAGTCCAATGCCGACGGGGTGCCCGGTCTGCGCGGCGGCCAGGATCCGGTGACGCTGGAACATCCTATCAGCTATTATTTCAAGAAGAATATCTGGATCACCACCAGCGGCGTGGGCTGGGAGCCGGCCATCAAATTCTGCATGGATGTGATGGGGCCGGACCGGGTGATTTACGCCATGGACTATCCCTACCAGCAGTCTGGCGACGAAGTGGCCGCCTATGACCGCATGGACATCAGTCCGGAACATAAAAAGATGCTGATGCAGGAAAATGCCGAACGGGTGTTCCGGCTCTAGATCGAACCTAATTCCTCTGGCTTTATAGCCAAAGACTGAACCGCCTGCTTCCCGAGACATGCCGGGAGGCAGGCGGATTTTTATGGATCAGGCATCCCAGAGCAGCGGCAGCTTGTTCAGGCCGTGGGCAATGCCGGTGACCATCTCCGGCGGATGGTCCGGGTCGAGCCGGAAGTCGGGAATCCGCGGCAGCCATTCCTGCAGGAAAATCTGCAGCTCCTGGTCGGCCAGTTTGGCGCCGATGCAGCGATGGATGCCGGTGCTGTAGCTCATATGCCGCGAGGCATCCCGGCGGGTGAAATCAACCGCCATGGGATTCTCGAAAATATTCGGGTCCAGGCCATACAGGCAGCCCGACATCAGGACCTGTTCGCCCTGTTTCAGTTGGGCGCCGTGATAGTCCATGTCCTCCCTGACCACCCGGGCGATGTTGGGGATGGAATAGCGGCGCAGCAGCTCCTGCACCGCATTGGGAATCAGGGACGGATCGTCAACCAGTTGCTGGCGGTGGCCCGGGTTTTCCGCCAGGAACAGGGCCATCCAGCCCATGCTTGAGGCGACGGTATCAAGCCCGCCGCCCAGCAGGCCGCTGGTCAGGCCGTAGGCCATTTCATCATCCAAAAGCTTGCCGTTTATTTCGGTATGCAGCGCCGCACTGAGGATCTCTTCACGCGGATTCTCGCGCCGTTCCGCCACCAGCTCGACGATATAATTGTTGAGATAGTCGCGGCCCCACTTCCGGGTTTTCTCGTCCACTGGCCGGAGGCCGGAATTGACCGCCGCCAGAAGCGGCTCGCGGTCTTCCATCGGCAGGTCGAGGATACGCAGGAATATGATGATCGGCAGCTGCTGGGCGAAGTCTTCGATGAATTCACACCAGCCCTGATCGATGAAGCCTTCGACCAGTTCCGCCGCCAGCGCGCGGGCCTCATCGGACCAGTGCTGGATTGCCTTGGGCAGGAACGCGGGCGCCAGCATCTTTTTCAGCGGCGCATGTTCCGGCGGGTCATATTCCAGCGGCAGGCCGCGGGGGCGTTCGGGAATGATGGGAATAAAGGCATGGCGCGAGGAAAAGCGGCCGTAGTCGGTCAGGATTTCCTTGATCTGTTCGCCGCGGGTGGCGATCCAGTGACCGCCATTGTGGGGTGTCCAGATCATTTCCGGGCCATCCTGAAGCCTTTGCCAGGCGAGATAAGGGTCGCCACCGGGCGTGCAAGGGCGATAGAAATTGAAGTCCACGACCTGTTCCGGCCGGACGTGAGACGGCGTCTCTGCGGGCATGAATATCCTCCTAATACATACAGGGGTGAATGGGCTGTTTGCCCGTTTTGTCTCCCGAAAATTTTTTTATTGTTATTTTGTCAAGTTGTATCCAATTTGAGTAAATTTTGATAACATGTGTTGCGAATATATTTGCTCTAATTGGCTTGACATGTTAGTTAAAAAAACTGTATGTAACACAAATTAAAAATACAAATATGAGATAAACTAGTCAATAGTGGAGAAGGGCGAAGTCAACTTGGGGGACACCGGGGTCTGTTCTATGGGCGGAGCCTGGTTCTGACTTTTTCCCATGTCTGTTCTTCCCTAAAAACAGGATAGTTTAAACTTATTTGGAATCAACGGCTTGGTTCATTTTTGTACGGAAATGAGCTGGGCAGGGAAGAAGGTCTCTCGTCAGGTATATCTCAGAGGAGACCGGACTTCGAACGGGGATGAAATGGCGGCTGGAAGGGCTGCCGGACAAAAAGGTAACTGCCGCAAACAAGGGAGGCGGAAAAAACATGACGGATGTCACGCTGTTTCACTGGGAGCCGAACGCAAATTCGGGTAAGCCCATGCTCGCTTTGGCCGAAAAAGGTGTCCAATTTAAGAGTCATTACCTCGATCTTCTGAATTTCGATCAGCACAAGCCGGAGTATCTCGAGATCAATCCGCAGGGAACTATTCCCGCCATGCTGCACGGAGACAAGGTTCTGACCGAGTCCACAGCCATTATGGAGTATGTGGATGAGACCTTTGATGGCCCGGCGCTGATGCCGGAAGACCCCTATGATCGTCTGCGGGTGCGCTGGTGGATGAAATTCATGGACCAGTGGCTGGCGCCGTCCTTCAGCATGATCGGCTGGAGTTTCTTCGTCGGGCCGTCCGTGCGCAGCAAGGACCCCGAAGAGCTGAAAGCCGCCATTGACCGCATCCCGATGCGTGAGCGCCGCATTGCCTGGCGCAAGGCTATTTACGGCACCTTCAGCGAAGAGGAAATGACCGAATCCATGCGTCGCGTGTCCGTGGGCATTGATATGCTTGAGACTGAGCTGTCCAAGCACAAATGGCTGGCCAGTGATGAATACAGCCTGGCCGATGTGAACGGCTTTAACCTGGGCTACGCCCTGCCGCTGTCCCAGCCGGAACTGGCCAATGATGAACGCACGCCGCACATCATGGAGTGGCTGCGGAAAATCTATGAACGTCCGGCCACCAAATATATCTGGAGTATGGGCAAGACGGACATGGTCAAACGGGTGCATATTCTTGAGCGGGGAGCAAACTAATGACGATGAAACTTTATCACGGTGAACCCAATGGTCCCTCTCTGTCGGTTCTTGCTGCGCTCTCGGAAAAGAATCTCGACGCTGACCTGGTGTATATTGACCTGGCGATGGCCGAACGCCATGGCGACAAATGCGAGCAAAGCGTTGAGGTAAACATGAGCGTCGAGGGGGAAGGCCCTGTTCTGGTGGTGAACGGTGAACCGCTCGCGGATTCCGTTTTTATCGCCCGCTATTTTGACGATATCGGCAGCGGCACGGCGCTGGTGCCCGAGGATTCCTACGGGTGCTGGGAAGTGATGACCTGGTGTCGCCAGATCATTGAGCGCCTGGCCCCGGCTGCCGCCTATCTCGGCGTTCGCGCCTATCTTCAGGAGCCGCTTGCCGGTCTGGAAGAGGGCGATTTCGAGGCGCGAGTCGGTAAAATTGCCAGTGAAGACCTGGCGCAGCGCTGGCGCGATGTGCGGGCCGGAAATTTCTCCGACGAGCAGGTGGAAGATTCCCAAAGCAAGGTTGTCGCCGCGGTGGAGAAAGTCGAAGGCCGGCTTGACGGGCGCGACTGGCTGATGGGCGACTTCAGCATGGCTGACCTGGAAACCTATTCCTGGCTGGCCGGCATGGTCGAACTGGTGCCGTCGGCTTTCGAAAATGCTGAGCAAACCCGGGCCTGGATGGAGCGGGTGCGTAACCGGTCTTCCGTGCAGCAGGCCTTGTCCCGTGCGACAGTGGCCGAGCCGGAAAAAAGCTGGGCGCCCGGACCTGAAATTAACCGCTGGGGATAAAATTCCAGACTGGGGGCGCGCAGCATCTTATGTTGCGGGCCCAAAGTTTCTCCCGGTGAGATCCAGGCTGACGCGCGGAACGTAAAAAGTATGGAATACTAACGTTTGATATAGTAGCGTTTGAGTCCGGAAATTTTGGGAGAGTGCCGGAATTTTGAGTAACCGCTGAATTTTGGGAGGACATGAGAGATGATGATAAAAAGATTGCTGATTGCGGCGACCCTGGTGCTTGCCGGTTGCGGCGGTGATGAAGAGCAGAAGGTTTCTTCCGGCGGTGTTGACCGGGACGCCCTGCTGTCTGCCGCCGGCAACACGTCGAGCTGGCTGACCTATGGCCGCACCTATAATCAACAGCGCTACAGCCCCGCGCACCTGATCAATCAGTCCAATGTCTCCTCACTCGGCCTGGCCTGGTACGCGGATATGGATACCGCCCGCGGCCAGGAGGCTACCCCCCTGGTGATTGACGGCAATCTCTATTTCTCAACTGCCTGGTCCAAAGTGAAAGCCTATGACGGCGCCACCGGCGCCCTGTTGTGGGAATTTGACCCTGAAGTGCCGGGCGAGACGGCGGTGAAAGGCTGCTGTGACGTGGTCAACCGCGGCATGACCGCCTGGGGCGACAACCTGTATTTCGGCACCCTGGACGGCCGGCTGATTTCGCTCGACCGCAAAACCGGGACCGTGAACTGGAGCGTGGTCACCGTTGACCAGTCCAAATCCTATACGATTACCCAGGCGCCCATTGCCATTGATGGCAAGATCATCATCGGCAACAGCGGCGCCGAGATGGGGGTGCGCGGCTATATCACCGCCTATGACGCCAAGACCGGCGATCAGCTGTGGCGTTTCTATACCGTGCCGGACAATCCGGAAAACGGCCCGCAGCCGGAGTATCTGGAAAAGGCAGTAGCAACCTGGAACGGCGAATGGTGGAAGCTTGGCGGCGGCGGCACTGTCTGGGATTCCATGGCCTATGATCCGGATCTTGACCTTCTCTATATCGGGGTCGGCAACGGCTCGCCCTGGAACCAGTCCTACCGGTCTCCGGGCGGCGGCGATAACCTCTATCTGTCCTCCATTGTCGCTTTGCGGCCGGAAACCGGTGAATATGTCTGGCACTATCAGACCACGCCGGGCGAAACCTGGGACTTTACCGCGACGCAGCATATCATGCTGGCCGATATGGAAATCGACGGCAAGAAACGCAAGGTGCTGATGCAGGCGCCGAAAAACGGCTTCTTCTATGTGCTTGACCGGGCAACTGGCGAACTGATTTCCGCCAATAATTACATCCCGGTCAACTGGGCCGAAGGGATCGATATGGAGACCGGACGTCCCATCGAAAAGCCTGAGGCCCGTTATTATAAAACCGGCAAGCCCTTCTTTGGCTCTCCTGGCGCCAGTGGCGGCCACAACTGGCAGCCGATGGCCTATGATCCGGACCAGAACCTGGTCTTTATTCCGGCCAAGCTGGCAGGCTTCCCCTATTTCCCGGACGAAAACTGGAAGCCGGCCGCCATGGGCTTTAACGTCGGTATCGATATGGCCGCCGGCGCCATGCCGGCGATCGAGGAAGTGCGTGATGCCGCCCGGAAAGCAACGACCGGCGCCCTGATCGCCTGGGATCCGGTGGCGCAGAAGGCACGCTGGCAGGTGAGTTTCCCGGGGCCGTGGAATGGCGGCCTGCTGGCCACCGGCGGCGGCCTGGTTTTCCAGGGCAATGCCTCCAGCAAGTTTGAGGCCTATGCTTCGGATACGGGTAAGGAACTCTGGTCGTTCCCGGCCCAGACCGGCATCCTGGCCGCCCCTGTAACCTATACCATTGACGGTGAACAATATGTGGCCGTGCTTGCCGGTTGGGGCGGGGTCTGGCCGCTGGCTACCGGTGTGCTGGCGGATGTGTCCGGTCCGGTCCGCAACATCAGCCGTCTTTTGGTCTTTAAACTGAACGGCACAGCCGAATTGCCGCCGATGCCGCCGCTCAATGAAATGCCGCTTGATCCGCCGCCGTTGACCGCGAGCGCGGAAGTGGTTGCTGAGGGTGCCAAGCTTTTCGGTCGTTTCTGTGGCGTCTGCCACGGCGATGCCGCTGTCGCCGGGGGCATTACCCCCGACCTGCGCTACAGCGGCCTGCTGTTCGATGAGGAAAGCTGGAAAATGGTCGTCATCGACGGCGCCCTGAAAGACAACGGAATGGTGTCCTTTGCCCCGGTGATCTCCGAGGAACAGGCCCAGAGCATTCGCCACTATGTGATCAAGCGGGCGAACGAAGACAAAGCATTGGAGCAAACAGAATGATCAAACTTTATACTTCTGAAACCCCGAACGGCTGGAAAGCCTCCATTGCCCTGGAGGAATTGGAGCTTCCCTATGAAGTCCACCACATCCAGCTCAGCAAGGGGGAGCAGAAGGAACCCTGGTACCTCAAGATCAATCCCAATGGCCGTATTCCGGCCATTGACGATGATGGTTTCACGGTTTTCGAATCCGGTGCTATACTCATGTATCTGGCGGAGAAAACCGGCAAGCTGATGCCGACCGATATCAAGGGCAGAAGCCTGGTGACCCAGTGGCTGATGTTCCAGATCGGCGGCCTTGGCCCGATGATGGGGCAGGCCAATGTATTTTACCGCTATTTCCCGGAAAAAATTCCGGCCGCCATCGAACGATACCAGCGGGAGACTCGTCGCCTGCTGGAAGTACTGAACACCCGCCTGGCCGACAATGAATATCTGGCCGGCGATTATTCCATTGCCGATATCGCCAACTGGACATGGGCCCATGCCTATGCCTGGTCCGGAGTCAATATCGATGGCCTTGATGACCTGCAGCGCTGGATCGACCTGGTCGGTTCCCGCCCCGCGGTGCAGAGAGGCAAAATGGTTCCGCCGCCAACCGACCTGGGCGCCCAGGACGACAAGACCCTTGAAGGCGGCAAAAAACTTTTAGTCTGAATGAATAACTGAACTCAAAAGCAGGAAGCATGTCATGAATGAAATGAGCAATATTTACAAGCAGTTTTCTTATTCCGAGAAAGCTCAGAAAGCCCTGGACCGCAAGCCGGCGCACTTTATCAACAATGAATGGGTCAGCCCCTCCGGTGACGAAACTATCGCCGTGGTTGACCCGTCAAGCGGCCAGGAAGTCAGCCAGATTTCCGAAGCCACAAAGGCAGACGTTGATCGTGCTGTCGCCGCCGCCCGCGCCGCCTTTGACGACGGCCGCTGGTCCGACCTGCCGCCGATCGCCCGTGAAACCATGATGCACAAGCTGGCCGACCTGATCAGCCAGAATGCCGACGAACTGGCCGAACTGGAAGCCATCGACAACGGTAAGCCCAAAGGCATGGCCGGTGCGGTGGATATTCCCGCCTCTGCCGGCATGATGCATTATATGGCCGGCTGGGCCACCAAGCTCGGCGGTGACATGATCGAGCCGATGGCGATGCCGCGCGGCACCGTGCACAGCTATGTCCGTCGCGAGCCGGTCGGCGTTGCCGCCCAGATCGTGCCCTGGAACTTCCCGCTGCTGATGGCGGTCCTGAAAGTGGCTCCGGCCCTGGCTGCCGGTTGTACCCTGATCCTGAAGCCGGCCGAGCAGACTTCGCTCACCGCCCTGCGCATGGCCGACCTGGTGGCCGAAGCCGGTTTCCCGCCGGGGGTTATCAACATCATCACCGGTTACGGCCATACCGCCGGTGACGCCTTGGTTAAACACCCCGATGTGGACAAAGTCGCCTTCACCGGTTCCACTGAAGTGGGCAAGATCATCAACAAGAATGCGACCGATACTCTGAAACGGGTGACCCTGGAATTGGGCGGCAAGTCCCCGGTTGTGGTGATGCCTGATGTGGATGTGGCCTCTGCCGGTGCCGGTTGTGCCGGTGCGATCTTCTTTAACTCCGGCCAGGTTTGTGTTGCCGGTTCCCGTCTGTTCGCTCACAGCTCCATCTTCGACAAAGTGATCGAAGGCGTGGCCGGTGCGGCTGACTTCTGGTCCCCGCGGCCGTCCCTGGATCCGGAAGCTCACATGGGCCCGCTGGTGTCCGACGAGCAGTTCAATCGCGTCATGGGCTACATTGAAGCCGGTAAGAAAGCCGGGGCTTCCGTGGCCGTGGGTGGCGACGCTCCGTCTGCCGACGGTTACTATGTGAACCCGACCGTGCTGGTGGATGTGAAGCCGGACATGAGCGTGGTGCAGGAAGAAATCTTCGGCCCGGTTGTGGTGGCCCAGCGCTTTGACGACATCGACGAAGTGGCCAAGGCTGCCAACGACACCTGCTACGGCCTCGGCGCCGGCATCTGGACCAAGGATGTGACCGCCATGCACAGGCTGGCTGCCAAAATCAAGGCCGGTACCGTGTGGGGCAACTGCCACGGCGTGATCGACCCGGCTCTGCCGTTTGGCGGCTTTAAACAGTCCGGCCTCGGCCGCGAGCAGGCCCGCCAGGGCGTTGAAGCCTATACCGAGCTGAAGAGCGTTATTATTCAGCTGTAATCAGTCCTTCGGCCCCTCCCTTCCGGGGGAGGGGCTTTTTGTCCGTTGATAAGAAATAGAGAAACCAGATGATCGACCTTGATAAATTCATTGCCATTGATGTGCATGTGCATGCGGAAGTGTCCTGCTGTGATCCCGAAGATCCGGTGATGAGCGAATTCATGGATGCCACGTCCAAATATTTCAAGGCTGATCGAAAGCGGCCCACCATTCCCGAGACCATCGAGCTGTACCGGGAGCAGAATGTGGCCTTTGTCATGTTTACGGTGGACATTGAATCCGCCTTCGGGGCAAAGCGCATCCGCAACGAGGAAATCGCCGAATTTGCCCGCGACAATTCAGATATCATGATCCCCTTTGCCTCCATCGATCCCCACAAGGGTAAATATGGCGCGCGGGAAGCCCGCATGCTGATCGAGGAATATGGCGTCAAGGGCTTCAAGTTCCATCCGCCGATGCAGGACTTCCATCCGTCCGACCGCATGGCCTATCCTTTGTATGAAGTGATTGCCGAATACAAGTTGCCGGCCGTGTTCCATACCGGCCATTCCGGCATGGGCACCGGCATGCCCGGTGGCGGCGGCGTGAAGCTGAAATACGGCCAGCCGATGCTGGTGGACGACGCGGCGGCCGATTTCCCGGATATGAAATTCATCATGGCACACCCGAGCTGGCCCTGGACCGATGAGAGCCTGTCCATGGCCCTGCACAAGGACAATGTGTTTATCGACCTGTCCGGCTGGTCGCCGAAATATTTCCCGCCGCAAGTGATCCGTTATGCCAACGGTCAGCTGCGGCACAAAATGCTGTTCGGCTCCGACTTCCCGCTGATCACGCCCCAGGCCTGGATCAAGGCCGCCAAGGAAGTGGGCTTCAAGGAAGAAGTGCTGCCGCTGATCCTCAAGGAAAATGCGGCCCGGGTCCTGGGTCTTAAGTAAGAGTTTCGGATCCGGAATGAACAACTTCACCCTCGACGGCAAGCATATCATCGTCACCGGTGGCTCCAGCGGCATCGGCCTGGGCGCGGCCAAGGTGATGGCCGGGCTTGGCGCGCGGGTCATGCTGGTGGCGCGCCGGGAAGCCAGGCTGGCCGAGGCGGTAGAGGAAATCCGCCAGGCCGGCGGTGAGGCGGACTATTATGCCGCCGACATGTCGGTGCGGGACCAGGTGATCGCCTCCATTGATGCCGCCGAGGAGCGTTTTGGTCCCGTTGACGGCCTGTTCGCCAACGCTGGTGCCGGCGGCCCCAGGGCCTCGATCGTTGACTATAGCGACGAAGACTTCGACGACATCATGACCCTGAACCTGAAAAGCCTGTTCTGGGCCATGAAGCGGGTGTTGCCGTCCATGATTGAGCGCCGGGACGGCGCTATCCTGGCCACCGGATCCCTGGCCAGCGAACGGGGCTTTTCCGATACGGTGGGCTATAACGCCTCCAAGCATGCGGTGCTGGGCGTGGTGCGTTCGGCCGCGGCCGAGGTAGCCCGCCACAACGTCCGGGTTAACTGCATCCTGCCGGGGGTGATTGAGTCCGAAATGCTGACCGACCTAGCCGACCAGCTGGGCGGCGGCAACTATGACGAAGGATTAAAAATAATAGGTCGCATGGCCCCGCAGGGGCGTGTGGGCACGTCAGAGGAATTAGGGAATGTGGCTGCTTTTCTGCTGTCCGATGCCGCCCGTTATGTAAACGGGCAGTCCTGGGCGGTTGATGGCGGCATTCTGGGAACAATCATTACTGGAGGATAGAGCATGGCTCTGAAATATTATCACGCGGAACCGGCGGCGAATTCGCTGAAGTCGATGATTCCGCTGAAGGAAAAGGGACTGGAGTTCGAAAGCGTTTATGTGGACCTGCATAAATTCGAACAGCATGAGGAATGGTTCATCAAGATCAATCCGGAAGGCCAGGTGCCGGTGCTGGACCATAACGGCACCATCATTACCCATACCACGGTGATCAATGAATATCTGGAAGACGTGTTTCCGGAAATCCCCCTGCGCCCCTATGATCCGGTGGGCAAGGCCCGCATGCGTTTCTGGAACAAATTCATTGACGAACATGTCATGAACCATGTGTCCATGCACGGCTGGCACCGCATGGTCGGTGTGATTGCCCGCGGCATCGAAAGCGGCGAATTCGAAAAGCTGATGGAGCGGATCCCGCTCGCCGACCAGCGCAAGAAATGGAAAACCGCCCGCGCCGGCTTTACCGAAGAACAGCTGGCGGACGCGACGGCCAAGATCGAGGCGGCTGTGGACAAAGTGGAAGACCAGCTCGGCAAGAGCGCTTGGCTGGCCGGCGACATGTATACCCTGGCCGACATCAACTTCTATTGCCATTGCGGCATGATGGTGGAACGCATGTTCCCGGAAATGGATATTCCGAACCGGGCGCCCCGGCTGGTGGAATGGCGTGATCGCATGACTGCCCGCCCCGGCGTGAAAGCGGCGCTGGAAATGCCGGACCATACCAATCCGGCGCTGCGCACCTTTACCGGCCACGCCAAATAAAACAGTTTACCAAATGAAAAGCCGGACGACGGATTGCCATCGTCCGGCTTTTTTGTTTGGTGAAAGGAAGAGGGCTATTCGCCCCGGGCTTCCTGGCGGGCCTTGCGGTAACTTTCCCGGCGGCCTTTTTCAAATTCAAGCCGTTGTTTGGCATTGTCGTCCAGATCTCCCATCGGCGGGAAAGCGGCAATGATTTCATCGAACACTTCCTGCAGCTCTTCCTTGAATTCCGGGTGGGAGAAAATATAGAAGCGGTTGGCCCGGATCGCGTCCAAAACCTTGGCGGCCACTTCATCGGGCTCCATGCCATACTGGTGCACATTGGCCAGCTGGTCGGTGAAGGCCTGGTTTTCCGGGGTGCCCCGGTTGGCAAGATTTTCCGGACGAACGGAATCACTGGCATAGATATAGCTTTTCACCAGGCCCGGACACAGCACGGAGACGCCGATGCCCTGGGGGGCGAGGCTGTAGCGCAGGGATTCGGACATGCCGCGCACGGCAAACTTTGAACAGTTATAGATGCCCGGCGCCGGACCGCACAGGAAGCTCGCCATCGACGCAGTGTTGACAATGTGCCCGCCGAGACCGCGTTCCTTCATGCGCGGGACAAAGGTCTGGATGCCGTTGATCACGCCATGCAGGTTGACGCCCAGCACCCAGTCCCAGTCGTCATAGGTGCTTTCGTCAATGGTCTGGAACAGGTTGATGCCGGCATTGTTGAACAGCAGCGAGACGGGGCCCATCTGTTCCTCGACCTCATCGGCTGTCCTGGCATATCCTTCACGGGACGCCACATCCAGCTTCACGCCCATGACGTTGCGGTTGTCCAGGGTCTTGAGCGCGGCTTCCAGGCTGTCTTCGCGGATGTCGGCGATGGCCACCTTGCAGCCCTCGTCGAGCAGCGCCCGGGCCAGACCAAGGCCGATGCCGTTGGCCCCGCCGGTGACGAAGGCGGTACGTCCTGCAAAATCCTTCATGTTACGTCTCCGTTATTTCTTCAGCTTCTTCTGCCGTTCCAGCTCATCCGCATGGGCCTGGTTGAAAAACAGCGGCGCAAAGACCTGTTTCAGTTCCTCATTCTGTGGCAGGTTGTCCGGCACGGCGGCGCGCATGGCCTGGGTGCGGGCCTCCACGCCCTCGGTGAATTCGCTGTGGGTCAGGATGTAAAGCTCGTCATTCTCGATGCCCTGGGCAACCCGCTCACCGATTTCTTCCTTGGTTTTATAGAGATGGAAGAAGTCACCGCCCTGCTGGCGCCGCTTGTCTGATTCTGCATAGCCGGTGTCGGACATAGAGTCCGGCCGGGTTTTGCCGGCCTCGGCGATATTGGACTGCACCGGACCCGGGCAGAAGGCGGAAACGATCACGCCCCGGCCTTCGAGCTCGGCGCGCATGGCTTCGGCCATGCCGATCACGGCCGCTTTCGAGGTGGTGTAAATCACCGTGCCCGGGTGGGGCAGGAAGCCGGACATGGACGCGGTGTTGACGATGTGGCCGCCTTCGCCGTGGGCGAGGATGCGCGGCAGCATGGTGACCACGCCATTGATGGTGCCGTCCAGGTTGACGCCCATGGTCCAGTCCCAGTCATCATAGCTGGCTTGCTCCACCGGTCCGACCACAGCGACGCCGGCATTGTTGACCAGGATGTGGATTTTGCCGAAACGTTCCTCGGCAGCGTCGGCGGCAGCCTTGAAGGCAGCCCGATCAGTGACGTCCAGCTTCAGGGCCAGCACCTTGTCCGGGCTGTTCAGTTCTTTCTGGGCGTCTTCCAGGTGATCATCGCGGATATCGGCGATGACCAGGTTCATACCGCGGCTGAGCAAGGCCTTGGCAATGCCGAGGCCGATCCCGCTGGCACCACCGGTGATAAAGGCAGTTTTGCCGGAAAGATTTTGCATTCAAATTCTCCTACATCTTTCGAATTTAAGTGAGCTGCCGAACTTATTCGGCGGCTTGTGGCTGAACTCCGGTTCCGTGCAGTTCCCGGATGGTGTCCGCATAGGGCTTGATCGCGATCCAGAGCACGATAATGGCGATCGGGCTGAACACCGCATAGCAGGTGGCCATAGCGTAGCCGATCTGCATTTCATCCTGGAACACATAGTTGGTGATCAGCGCCAGCACGGTCGGGCCAAGGCCATAGCCCAGCACATTGAAGCCAAACAGGACCAGGGCCGAAATCATGCCGCGCATGCGATTTGGGGTGGCCAGCTGGATGGCGGCATTCTGCGGGCCGAACAGAAAGGCGGTAAAAAACAGGCCGAAGGCGAAAAGCCCTGCAGACATCCAGCCCTGCGGCATCAGCGGGGCGGCGATATTAAACGGCAGGCTGATGATCAGGGCAAACATGACCACCCGCATGTTGGCGTCGGCCCGGCCTTCCCGGGTCCAGCGTTCCGCCATCATGCTGCCGAGCATGGCGCCGAACGGCATAACGACAATGAAGGTCAGGCCCGATACCAGGCCAACGGTTTCCACGGCCCAGCCATAGGTGCGCATGAAAAAGGTCGGGCCCCAGCTGGCGTGTCCCACGGCAACGATGGTGTTGAGCGCGATGCCGATAATCAACGGCGCATACATCCATCTCTTATCCTTGAGGAAATCTTTGACTTCACCCAGTGAGGGGGGTGCGCCCTCGACCCGCCGAACTGGTTCCCGGACGGTCAGCATCATCAGACCGACAATGATGCCGGGGATGCCGACCAGGATGAAAGCCAGCTGCCAGACCCGCAGTTCGCCGATCAGGGGCAGGGTGAAGGAGGACGCGTTGGCAGCCAGGATACCGATGATGGTTCCACCGACGAGGATCGCCAGCCCGTTACCGGCGATAAAGCCGAAATTGAGAAAGGCGATGGCGCGGGGCAGCTTGTGCGGCGGGAAATAGTCGCCGAGCAGGGAATAGCTTGCCGGCCCGGTACAGGATTCACCGATGCCGACGCTGACCCGGAAGGCAAACAGCATGGCAAAACTTTTGGCGAAGCCGCACAGCGCCGTGGCGCCGCCCCACAGGGCCATGCCGATGGCGATCAGGTTCCTTCGGTTTCCGTGGTCGGCATAGCGGGCAATGGGAATGCCGGCGAACATGTAAAACAGGACAAAGGCAAAGCCCATGATCAGGCTTAGCTGGGTATCGGTCAGCTGCAGGTCGGCCTTGATGTTCGGGACCAGCAGGGCGATGATGCCGCGATCGAGGAAATTCACAAAAAGCGACAGCGTCAAGACAAACACAGCATACCAGCCGCGTCGCGCGCTCGGCCAGTCCGGCTCCACATGTACAGTATCCAGATTCTGAGTGTCCATAGGTCCATCGACCTCCCTTAATAAGACTAAAGCTGTTCCCTAACTTTTATATTTTTGCATGCAATATATACTAACAGCTGTTATCGTTTTCTCAAAATCTGTTAGCAGTGCATATAAATGTCTTATAGCAATATCAGTTAGTATTGCATACTAATTTTTTTTGGTATAAGTCTTTTTGTAATACTGTTCCGCCCGATTGGGAGTGAGGCGGAAAACATAATAACACAGGAGCGCATCAATGTCTGAATCAGATCGCATCAGGGCACTGGAGAACCAGGTGGCCGAGCTGACCCGTCGCTTGACCGTCCGGGAGGATGAGCAGGCCGTTCGCAAACTGCATCATCTCTACGGATACCTTATCGATAAGTGCCTTTACAACGAGACCGTCGAGCTGTTTACCGAAGACTGTGAAGTGCATTTCTTCGGCGGCATTTACAAAGGCCATGCCGGGGCCCGCCGCCTTTATGTGGAGCGGTTCCAGAAAAATTTCACGCACGGCAACAACGGTCCCATTGACGGATTTCTCCTTGATCATCCGCAGCTTCAGGATATCGTTGATATTCAGGATGACGGGGTGACGGCCCTGGGGCGTTTCCGCTGTATGATGCAGGCCGGACGCCACAAGGATTACGGCGAACCCCGCCAATGGTGGGAAGGCGGTTTGTACGAAAATGTATACAAGAAGGTAGATGGTGTCTGGCGGATTCATGTGCTGAATTACTGTCCCCAGTGGCATGCCGATTTCGAAACCGGCTGGGCCAATACCCGTCCGCAGTATGTGCCGTTCCTGGATACCACCTATCCGGAAGACCCGACCGGGCCTGACGAACTGAAAAAGGATGTCTGGCTGTGGCCGACTCACAAGGTGGTGCCGTTCCACAATGTGCATCCGGTAACCAAGCAACCCATCGTGCCGGAACGCTGGCAAGGTGATATCGATCGCGAAAAGGCAGAAAAATGAGCGACTATCCTTCACTATATATGATTATTGATGGTGAACGCGTGTCCGGTGGCGGGCGGCGCACCCATCAGGTGGTTAATCCGGCGACCGAGGAACCCCTTGGCGAGTTGCCGCTGGCCAATGCCGATGACCTTGACCGGGCCCTTGAGGCGGCGGATCGCGGTTTCAAAATCTGGAAGAAGTCCACCCCGCAGGAACGTGCTGCCGTGCTGCAGGGCGCGGCCCGCCTGCTCAGGGAACGGGCCGATGACCTGGCGCGCCATGCCACCATGGAGGAAGGCAAGCCGTTCGGCGAGGCGCGGATCGAGGTGATGATCGGCGCCGGCCTGTTTGATTTTTATGCAGGCGAGTGCCAGCGCATTTACGGCCGTATACTGACCCGTCCCGAAGGTGGACAGCGCTCCATGGTCACCAAGGTGCCGGTCGGACCGGTGGCGGCTTTTGCCCCCTGGAACTTCCCGCTTGGCAATCCGGCCCGCAAGCTCGGCGCCCCCATTGCCGCCGGCTGTTCGGTCATTATGAAGGCGGCCGAGGAAGCCCCGGCTTCCGCGCTGGGAATCCTGCAGGCACTGCTGGATGCAGGCCTGCCCAAAGAGGCGGCCCAGGCTGTCTTCGGGGTGCCGGATGAAGTATCTCGTCATCTGCTGGCCTCGCCCATTATCCGCAAGCTGTCCTTTACCGGCTCGACCGTGGTCGGCAAGCATCTGGCCAAGCTTGCGGCAGAAGATATGAAGCGGACCACCCTGGAACTGGGCGGTCATGGTCCGGTGCTGGTGTTCAAGGATGCTGACGTCGACCAGGCGCTTGACGTCATGGCGGCCCACAAGTTCCGCAATGCCGGACAGGTCTGCGTCTCTTCCACCCGCTTTATCGTGCAGGAAGACATTTACGAGCGTTTTGTCAAAGGCTTTACCGAACGGGCGGAAGCCGTCAGGGTCGGCAACGGCCTGGACCCGGATACCCAGATGGGGCCGATGGCCAATCCCCGCCGGCCCGAGGCCATGGAGCAGCTGATCGGTGATGCGATGGATGCTGGCGCCAAACTGCATACCGGCGGTAAGCGGATCGGCAACCAGGGCTATTTCTATGCCCCGACCGTCCTGTCCGATATCCCCCTTGATACCCGGATCATGAACGAGGAACCGTTCGGTCCGGTGGCCCTGATCAATCCCTTCAAGACCGAGGAAGAAGCAATCGCCGAAGCCAACCGCCTGCCATACGGTCTGGCCGGATATGCCTGGACCCGGGACAGCGCCCGGCAGCGGCGGCTGGCCGAAGAGATCGAGGTCGGCATGCTGGGGATTAACTCGGTGATGATCGCCGGGGCGGATACGCCGTTCGGTGGCGTCAAATGGTCCGGTCATGGCTGTGAAGACGGTCCGGAAGGCCTGGATGCCTGTCTGGTGATGAAAACCGTCCACGAGGGATAACTGACATGACACATGAACTGAAAACCGGCGGCGATCGCGGCTACCTGCGCATTGCCACCGAGGAAGCCTTTGCCACCCGGGAACAGATTGACGCCTACCTGCGCATGGTCAGGGACGGCACCGCCGACAAGGGTATGGTGTCGCTGTGGGGCTTTTATGCGACGTCCCCGTCCGAGCGGGCCATGCTGATCATGGACCGGCTGCTGGATCTGGACCAGCGGCGCCTGGCCGATATGGATTCCACCGGCATTGACGTCGCGATCCTGTCGCTGACGTCCCCCGGCGTCCAGCCGCTGCTGGATGCTGAGGAAGCCAAAGGCATGGTACGTCGGGCCAATGACTATCTGGCCGAACGGTGCGAGGCTCATCCGACCCGCTTTGTCGGCATGACCAGCATTGCGCCGCAGGACCCGGAGTGGAGCGCGGCGGAAATCAAACGCGGCGCCGACCTTGGCTTCAAGGGCGTGATGGTCAACAGCCATACCCAGGGCGAATATCTGGATGAGGAGAAATTCGATCCCATCTTCCGCGCTCTGGCGGAGACCGGCCAGCCGCTCTATATCCATCCCCAGACCCCGCCGGACAGCATGATTGATCCGATGCTGGAAGCCGGGCTCGACGGCGCCATTTTCGGTTTCGGGGTGGAAACCGGCATGCACCTGCTGCGCCTGATCACCATCGGCATCTTTGACAAATACCCGGATCTGCAGATCATCGTCGGCCATATGGGCGAAGCTTTACCCTACTGGCTGTATCGTCTCGACTATATGCATCAGGCGGGGGTGCGCGCCAAGCGCTATGAGCGCATGAAACCCCTGAAAAAGACCATCCAGGGCTATATGCAGTCCAACGTCTGTGTCACCACCAGCGGCATGGCCTGGGAACCGGCCATCAAGTTTGCCCAGAACGTGCTGGGGGAAGACCGGGTCATGTATGCCATGGATTACCCCTATGAATATGTGGCTGATGAAGTGCGGGCCCATGACCTGCTTGATGTGTCGGACGAGACGAAGAAGAAGCTGATGCAGACAAATGCGGAGCGAGTCTTTAATCTGAAGTAATAAAGGCGCTCGGGGGAGGGCGATTTAGGGACAAGTATAAAAGGGAAGACAATGAAAGATAATGTCACACCGCAGCTGGGCGGCAGGACAGCATGGTATATTCTGGCCCTGGTCGGCCTGTGTCAGGCCATGTCCATGGTGGACCGGCAGATCCTGGCCATCCTGATGCCGCGCATCAAGGAAGACCTCCATATCGGCGATGCGGAAATGGGGCTGCTGTACGGAACTGTCTTTGCGCTGTTTTATGCTGTTTTCTCGCTGCCGCTCGGCCGCCTCGCCGATGGCTGGGTCCGGACCAAACTGCTTGGCCTGTCTATCTTCGGCTGGTCAATCATGACCGCGCTCGGCGGCATGGCCAACGGGTTCGGCCTGCTCGCCATTTCCCGCCTCGGGGTCGGCGTGGGCGAGGCCAGCGTACAGCCGGCCGGCATGTCCCTGGTCTCTGATGTGTTCCCGAAACGGCAGCGGGGCACGGTGACGGCGATTATCGCCGCGTCCATCGCCCTTGGCCTCGGCGGTGCCCTGACCGTCGGTGGCGCGGTCGCTGATGCCTGGGATGCGGCCTGGCCGGACGGCAATGCCCCGCTTGGCCTGCGCGACTGGCAGGCAGCATTTCTTGTCGCTTCCCTTCCCGGCCTGATCCTCGGCTATCTGATGTATCGCACCAAGGAACCGCGGCGCGGGCTTGCCGACGGTATCGATCATCATGACGAACCGCATCCGTTCCGGGAGAGCTGGCTGACTCTGACTTCGATCCTGCCCGGCCTGGTCTGGGCCACCATGAGCCGCCTGAAAGCCGGGGCCCGGGACTGGGCTGTCAATATCGGCGGCCTGGCGGCCATCATCCTGGCCGCGACCGGGATGATCACCTGGACCAATGGCCTCAGGGAAGAAAACCCGGTCGCTCTGTCGATCGGTTCCTTGAATCTTGGCGGTAATGAGCTGCAGTGGATGGTGATCGGTTTCGGCAGCTATGTCATCCTGTGCTGGATGCAGTCCCTCAAGCTTCGTGACAAGCCGTCCTTTGAACTGATCGTCAAGACCCCGTCCATGATCATGGTGATTGTCATTGTCGCCCTGCAGACCATAATCAATTACGGGGTCATGGCCTGGACGGCGACCCATCTGATCACGGCCTTCGGCCAGAAACCCACCGAAGTGGGACTGGTGTTCGGTCCCATGATCGCCGCCATCGGCATTATCGGGCCGCTGATTGCCGGGCCGGTGTCCGACTGGGCCAACAGCCGCTTCGCCGGTGGCCGCCTTTATGTCACCTTTGCTTCGCTGGCGCTGTCCCTGCCGCTGGCGATCATCACCTTCATGTCCAAATCGGTCGAGATGTTCTATTTCAGTTTTGCCTGCTACGGCCTGATCCTGACCATGTGGCTGCCGCCGTTCTACGCCACCCTGATGGACCTGGTGCTGCCGCGCATGCGCGGCACGGTGATGAGCTATTATATCCTGACCATGACCATTTTCGGCCTTGGCCTCGGTCCCTATGTGATCGGCCTGATGAGCGACATCAACGGCGGCGACCTGGCCGGGGCGATCCTCAATCTTTACTGGATCTCGCCGTTTCTGATCCTGTTGACCTTTGTTCTGATCCGGCGGCTGCCGAAGGATGAGGCGACGCTTCTGGATCGGGCCCGGGCGGCCGGGGAAAAGGTTTGATTCCCAATTTGGAAAGGGGAGATTATGCTGAACCGAGTTAAAAGAAGTTGTTGGGGGTTTCTGGCAGTCTTTGCTGTTTTCGGATCCGGGGCTATGGCCCATGCCAACAACTGTGCCGACCTTAAATCGCTCGACCTTCCCGATGTCCGCATAACGGTGGCAGAGGATATCCCGGGGGGCGAGGCGTGGCCATTCCCTTCATCCGTGTTCAATTTTCTGGCCGGACCCAACCCGGGGACAGATGCGGCCTTCTGTCGGGTGGCAGGTGTCATTGAAAAGGAAATCGGCTTTGAGGTCTGGCTGCCACTCGACTGGAATGACCGCTTTCAGGCCGTCGGCAACGGCGGCTTTTCGGGCGGGTTGAACTTTCCGGCCATGAACGAAGCGGTGATGCGCGGTTTCGCCACGGCCTCCACCGACACCGGCCATGTCACGCCGGACCATATGTTTGATGTCAGCTGGATCAGGGGCCATCCGGACCGGGTGGAAAATTTCGGCCACCGGGCCCACCATCTCCTGGCGGTCACTGCCAAGAAAATCATTGCCGTCCATTACGGCAAGGGGCCAAAGAAATCCTATTATATGGGCTGTTCCTCCGGTGGCTGGCAGGGATTGACGGAAGCCCAGAAATATCCGGACGACTATGACGGCATTGTCGCCGGGGCCCCGGCCAATAATTTCGTCCGGCTGCAGAGCCGCGACTTCTGGGTCAATGCCATGAAACGGGCCAATCCGGAGGGCATGTTTGGAAAGCCGGAAGTGGAGCTGCTGATTGCCGCGGCTTATGCCAAATGCGATCCGGTGGACGGGGTTAAGGACGGTATCATCAGCCAGCCGCGAAGCTGCGATTTCTCGGCCCGGGAGCTGGTCTGTAAAAAGGATCAGACCGAAGGCTGCCTGACCCAGGCGCAGACAGATCTGGCGGATAAACTTTACGGCCCCGAAAAGACCCCCAAAGGGCTTTCGGTATATCCCGGCAACGCCTATGGCGCGACCCCGTTCCTGTGGGTGCCGGTAATCGACCAGAAGCTGGCCCTTACCGAAATCGTCACCGAGGATCAGCGGGACTGGACTCCGGAAACCTTCGATCCGGATCGCGATATTCCCGCACTGGACAAAAGGCTCGGGGACAGTCTCTCCGCCTGGAAGACGGATTTGTCAGCCTATAAAGCCCGGGGCGGCAAGCTGATCACCTATCATGGCTGGACCGATCCCTGGCTGTCTCCCTACAACACAGTGGACTATTACCAGCAGGTGACAAAAACCATGGGGGCCGAGACGCAGGATGAATTTTTCCGCCTGTTTATGGTGCCGGGCATGGATCATTGTCGCGGCGGGGTGGGGCCCAATCGTTTCGACATGATCGGGGCGATCATGAAATGGGTCGAGCAAGGCGAGGCTCCGGACCGGGTGATTGCCACGGGCGTTGACAAGGAAGGCGCCGTGGTCAGAACCCGGCCGCTGTGTCCCTATCCGCAGGTGGCGGTTTATAAAGGCGAAGGGGATACGGATCAGGCAGGGAGTTTCGAGTGCCGCGCATCTGAATAAAGGTATTCACACCTAAAAAACAAGCCCGCTGCAGCAGGAGCGGGCTTGTTGTGCATTTAACGATGATCTGTTTGCTTACACGTCGCCGATGACATCCGCATCGGCCCAGTTGCCGTGCAGGCCGAAGCGCAGCCGGATCGGGATCCTGGCGGTGGCGACAGGGCCTTTCTCAATGTCCAGGGCGTCGAAGATCAGCAGGTCGCTGCGATGGTCCTCGAGCCGGTTGCAGATCTGGACGATCCAGCCGTCGCCTTCCGGGGCGTCCTTTGAGCGGGGCACGAAGCAAGGCTCCTGCAGGCTTGACACCGGGCCGCACCACCAATGCTGTTCCTTGCCTGTCTCGAAGTCCTTGAAGAACAGGCAGTTCATCAGTACCCCGCCGGCGCTGCCGCCCTTGAGCTCGACCGGGCGGCTCATGTCGATCTCGAGGCCCCAGCCGTAGCGGGTCTTCTGGCCGGTGAAGCGATCGTCGATCCGCGGGAATTCCGAGACCGTCTCGGTCAGTGGAGTAATCGCGTCGAATTCCTCACCGTTCGAGGCGAGATCGACGGTCCAGTCGGTCAGCCGCGTCATGGCCTCCATCGGCTTGAAGGGCTCGCCATGCACGTCAGGAAAGAAGGGGAAGAAATTGTTCTTCGATTCCGGGATGACGAAGTGGATCTTGGTCCCCTCCTGCCAGGCATTCAGCACATGCGAGCCGAAGCAGTTGTCGCGCTTGAACCAGCGGATGTCTTCCTGTTCGAGTCCGCTGCGCCGCGGGATGATGCCGAGATAGACGGGGAGGGTGGTGTCAAAGCCGAAATGGGGCAGGCCCTGTTCCAGCCGCTCCCAGCTTCCGATAGAGGGCACAATATGCAGCACGAGATAATCCTCGGTAATCCCGAAATCATGCATCATGCAGTAATAGGGGACCTTGAACCATTCCTCGCGGATCAGCTCTCCGGACGGGGATATCTCCATATAGGAGACATCGTCGGTGCACAGGCCGCTGGCGGCATAGCCGATGGCGACCATGTTGCCGGTCTTCGGATCGATCTTGGGATGGGCGGTGAAGGTCTGGCTTTTCATCGCCCCGTCCCAGGTCGCGAAAGTGTCGCTTTCCAGTGTGACCGGATCCATCAGCAGGCTGGGGCTGTCTTCCTTCATCGCCCAGAGCTTGCCGGCGAAGATGAAAGCATTGGTATTGGCGGTGCTGCGAATCTTGCCCTTGACGCTGGGGTCATCGGTCAGCGGATTGCGGTAGGCGCCAAACAAGGCGTGGCCGGCTTCATTCTCCAGCTTCCATTTGTCGGTCTTGGCCCAGCGCTGGCGCAGGCTGACGATACCGTCCTTGATCCGGAATTGGGTGATCATGCCGTCGCCGTTAAAGGCGATGTCGTCGCCCAGCCTGGGCGGAAACTGGGGATCCGGCTGGACCCGGTAGAAGGCGCCGTTCATTTCGGCGGGTACTTCGCCTTCAATGTCCAGGTCGATAATGTCGGCCTCGATGCGTGCAGGGGTGTTAAAGCCGGTAAAGCTCGGCGTGTCTGGAAAATGCGTCATCTGGGAACCTCCCGCTCTCTAGTTTGCCTGAAAACCCTATATTTCTTATTAGTATGTGTAACAAACTATTTTAGGAAAGTGATACTGAATTTTAAAAAACATATCAAGTGTTATGTTTGTAACGTTTTGCTGCATTTACAGGCTTGCGTTGGGAGCTGTTGCATTATACCATAATGTATCCCAGAACGGCGAAAAAATCGAATTAACTGATAATATATGGGAAATAGGCGATTAAAATGGATACAAAGTGCAGTATCTCCTTTGGTGTGTCACGGTGGTTAATCGCAAAAATGAATGACAAAAATGACACAATGAAAACAAATGTTATATAGCAGTCTTGCCAAAATTCGTTAGTATGTTATACAAACAGATAAGCGCCATAAAGGCGCTGGCTTAAATAATAAAGCCAATAGGGAAGCAAATCTATCGGGAGACAATCTTATGACGAGATGTCTTGAGTCAATTATGGGAGGTTTTTCTATGACATCGATAAAGCTTAATGGCAGAAAACACTATCGCGCCGGCATGGTATCCCTTGCTGCGTTGATGGCGTTGGGTTCAGCGACTTCTGCCGTCGCACAGGAAGAAAACGAAGTAATGACCCTGGAGGAGATTGTGGTTACGGCCCAGTTCCGTGAACAGAATCTTCAGGAAACACCGCTGGCGATCACCGCCGTTTCCGGCGAAATGATGGAAGCCCGCAGCCAGGTCAACATCGTTGATGTTGCTGTTCAGGCGCCGAGCGTATACTTCATTCAGGCTGGCGCCGCTTTCGGCCCCTCACTGGGCGGTGAAATCCGCGGCGTCGGGCAGTTTGACTTTAACCCGGCGTACGAGCCCGGCGTGGGTATCTATGTGGATGACGTTTACTATCCGATCCTGACCGGTTCCGTTATGGATCTTCTGGATCTGGAGCGGGTCGAGATTCTGCGCGGACCGCAGGGAACGTTGACCGGCCGTAACTCCATCGGTGGTGCTGTGAAACTGGTATCTCGTCGTCCTACTGGAGAAAGCCAGGGTTATGTTAGCGCGAGCTACGGCAGCCGCGACCTGATCGATATTCGCGGCAGTGCAGATTTCACTCTCTCCGAAGGACTGTATGCCCGCGTATCCGGCGTTCACAAGGAACAAAAAGGTTGGGTTGACCGGGTAGACTATGGCTGCGCCAATCCGGGCAATCCGGAAGGTATTGCTGCACTTCTGGCATCCGGCGGCGGGCGCTGTAACTTTGACAGCTTGGGCGGCGAAGGTTATTCAGCCCTGCGTGGGATGGTGAACTACGCCCCTGATGACAAGCTGAATATCCTGATTACGGCTGATGTCACAAACGTAGACCGGACGGCTGCGGCGGATGTGGTTACCGTAAGTGATTTCAACCCGAACATGATTTGCGGACCAACCTGTACCTATGCAAATTACTATCTGCCGGCAACGGAAACATCTGCGGCGAATATTCTTGATCCGCGCAGCCGCTTTAAAGGCTGGGGCGTGTCAGCAAATATCGACTATGCGATTTCCGATACCCTGCAGCTGCAGTCCATCACGGCCTACCGTGAATTTAACGCCAAATGGGGTACCGATGACGACTCCACGGCGGATCCCGCCTTTGGCGCCGGCGGCTGGAACGATATGTCGCACGATTTCTTCAGTCAGGAAATCCGCCTGAACGGTCAAGTCTCTGAAGGGATCGACTTCACGGTTGGTGCGTTCTATTCCGATCAGCTGACCACCTATTATACGATTCAGGATATTCGCTATATCCCGGGATTTGCCCTGCAGTTCCAGGGTAACGACCCGGTAAATGCGGACAGTTTTGCCGTCTTTGGTACGGTGATTGCAAGTGTAACTGACGACCTGACCATCACGGCTGGTGTGCGTTATACTGAGGAAAGCAAGGACTATACCTTTGTCCGCAAGAACTATGACGGCACGGTAAGTTTCGCACTGGGCTCCCTCGACGGAGTGACGGCTGAATATAGCGGTGACCAGGTCGACTATCGTGTGACGGTAGACTATAAATTCACCGATACGTTCATGGGGTATGCGACCATCTCCACCGGCTTTAAAGGTGGTGGGGTTACCGCCCGTCCGTTTAACGCCACCCAGGCCCTGGAAGGTTCATTCGATCCTGAAACCCTTACCAACTATGAGCTTGGTTTCAAGGCTGAGCCGATGGAAAATGTCCGCCTGAATATGGCTGTGTTCTATAACGACTACACCGATCTGCAGATTCCGATCAGTGACTGTACCGCTTATGGCGGCGGCCCCTGTGGCGTGGTTCTCAACGGCGGCGATGCTGAATTCTGGGGTGTTGAAGCTGAGTTGGAAGCCCAGCCTGTAGATGGCCTGAGCATCAATGCCTCCGTCAGCTATATCGACACCAAATGGAACCGGGTCGATGAGCGGGCAACCAGCATCAACATTGAAGACCGGGTAAGCTCTACACCGTCTTGGCAGGCAAGTTTTGGCATTCAGTATGAAGCCGATCTTGGCGACAACGGCAGCATTACGCCGCGCTTTGATGTGACCTACATTGATAAGCGGTTTGTTGGCCGTGGCCTCGGCGATCCTGCTTTTCTACCAAGTTATACTCTTGGCAACGCCCGTCTGACCTGGCGCAATGCCGACCAGGACCTGGCTGTCTCTCTGGCGGTGACCAACCTGTTTGACGAATATTACAAGACGTCTCAGTTCTCTGCCCTGTACGGCTTCACAGGCGTTTCTTACGACACTCTCGGCAAACCGCGTGAGTGGATGCTGAATGTGAAAAAGGACTTCTAAGTCTTGATCTCATAGAACAATCGGGAAAGGGTGTCATGTACACCCTTTCTCTTTTTCAGGACACTTTGATATTTAAAAACCCTCGAACCAGGGATGATCATATGAAACTCACGCTTCCCCCCGGGGTCAGCCCGGCGAATTTCGACGCCGCACTGAAAAAGTTTGAAGCCGTTGTCGGCAAGGAGTGGGTGCTGGCGACGGACCAGGATCGGGACGTTTACTCTGATATTTATGCGCCCGGCTCTGAAGAGGAATGGCCGCCATCCGCCGCTGTGGCCCCTGCGTCGACCGAGGAAATCCAGGCGATTGTGAAAATCGCCAACGAAAATAAGACGCCGTTGTGGCCGGTGTCGCGCGGCAAAAACCTGGGCTATGGTACCGCCGCGCCCCGCATGCCGGGCACGGTGGTGATGGACCTGGGCCGGATGAATAAAATCCACGAAGTGGACCCGGAACTGGCCTATTGCGTGATAGAGCCCGGGGTCGGCTTCTTTGAACTATATGAACATATCCAGCGCCATAATATTCCCCTGTGGCTGTCGGTCCCCGGCAATGCCTGGGGTTCGGTGATCGGCAATGCCCTGGATCACGGCATCGGCTATACGCCCTACGGCACCAATGCGCGCAATATCTGCGGCATGGAAGTGGTGCTGCCGGACGGCGATCTGGTGCGCACCGGCATGGGGGCGATGGAGAACAACAAGGCGTCTCACCTGTTTCCTTTCAGTTACGGCCCCAGCTGGGATCAGATGTTCAGCCAGTCCAACCTGGGCATTGTCTCCAAGATGGGCCTGTGGCTGATGCCGGCGCCGGAGACGTCGCTGCAAATCACTGTGGATATTCCCAAGGAAGAGGATATCAGCTGGGTCATTGATACGCTGGCGCCGCTCAAGATCAACGGCCTGATCGACCAGTCGATTTTTATCCCGAGCTGGCTCGGCAAGATGGTGCTGCTGGGACGGCGCGAGGATTTCTGGGACAAGCCGGGGGCTATTCCCGAATGGCGGGTCCAGGAACTGCTCAAGGAACATAACCTGGGCTACTGGCAGGTGAGCCTGCGCTTCTATGGCGACCGTGATGTTGTCCAGGCCCGGGCCAACGCGGTGAAAAAGGCCTTCGACGGCAAGCTTACAAATCCCTGGGTTGATGAATGGTGGGAACAGGGCCAGCCGGTCAACGCCATGGATATCACTATGGGTGTGCCCTCGGCCGTGGCCCTGCAGATGGGTGACTGGGTTGGCGGGCGCGGTGCCCACATGGGCTTCTCGCCGGTGGTGCCGGCCCATTCCAAACATGTAATGCATCAACTGAAGCGCTCGCGCAAAATCATCGCCGAGCATGACGTGGATTTTTATGCCAGCTTTACCCTGCATGGCCGTTTCGCCAATAATGTGAACATGCTGATGTATGACCGGGACGACGAGGCCCAGGTCAAAAATATCCGCAGCCTGTTCAACGCTCTGATCAAGGATGCCCGTGAGTCCGGTTACGGCGAATATCGCACTCACCTCGGCTGGATGGATGCGGTGGCGGATACCTTTGATTTCAATAACCACGCCCAGCGGCGGTTGACGGAAAAGGTCAAGGATGCGCTCGATCCCAATGGCATCCTCGCCCCGGGCAAGCAGGGGATCTGGCCGTCCGCCTACCGGGGGCAGGCAGACAAGGAGTTCCGGTCATGAAAAGGATAGCCATACTCTTCCTGTCCGGGTTGGTGCTGGCGGGCTGTAATGATAGCGATAACGCGCCTGAGAAAACGGCGGCGGACATTCCGATCAATTCACCGGGCGCCATGGTGCCGCAGTATCAGATGCGGGCGGCATTGCCGGACGGCGACCGCACCACATCGACGGCGGACGGGGAGGTTCTGTTCTCCAACCGCTGCGGCGCCTGTCACCTGCCGGGTGGGATGGGCACCAATCTGTTGACCAAACAGCGGGTCGAGGCCGGCTATCCGCCGGAGAGCGGCCTGCTCGCCAATCGTACTGACCTGACGGCACAATATGTGATAGAAGTAGTACGTCACGGTAAGGTCGCCATGCCGCCGCAAACCCGGGTCGATGTCACCGATGCGGAACTGGCACAGATCGCCGCCTATTTGGAGGGAGCTAAAGAATGAACATCACAAGACGAAACCTGATGGCAGGGGCCGGCATGGCCGGCATGGCCGTAGCCTTGGGGCCTGCCGCCCGCAGTTTGGCCGGTACGGCCGGGGAAAAGGCCCGGCTCGCGGTCTATGACAGCCGGCTGCCCAAGTCCCGCCAGTTTGCCCGGGAAATGACCGCCCAGGGCCTAAAGACTCTGGATATCGCCGGTGAAGATGCCGTCCTGTGGCGGACGGTGCGCCGGCTGGCCCGGTCCTCCGGCGACGTGATCGGCCTGACCCGCTGGTCAGACCTGGTGCTGGTGCGCGGTTTCCTGGAGGAAGGCGGTCGCCGCATGAGCCGCCGGGCCGCGCCGCAGCAGCTCAGAACCGGAAATATTTCCACCTTCCTGTGGCGTATGGACTCGGCCCGGGCTTCGGCCTGATCAGTTGCCCCTGAATTAAGATCCTTTGAAGTTGGGCGGGCGTTTTTCGAAAAAGGCCCGCATCCCTTCCTGGCCGTCGTCGCTCTCGGCGGCGGCGGACATCAGCATGGACTCCACTTCCAGCTGGCGGTCGAGGTCGGTTTGCAGGGACTGCCGCAGCATATTTTTCACCACGCCGAAGGATCCGGTCGGCCCGTTGGCCAGCTGTTTGGCCCATTCCATGGCATGATCGACAACTTCCCCGTCCGGGGCGATCCGGTTGATGATTCCCCAGTCCAGCGCCTCCTGAGAGGACAGCATGCGGTTGTCCAGCGCCAGCTCCATCGCCCGGCGCAGGCCGACGATGCGCGGCAGGTACCAGCTTGACGAGCCGTCCATCACCAGGCCAACTTTGGTGTAGGCCAGCACGAAGCGGGAACTTTCCTCACAAATAGCAAGATCGGCGGCACAGGCCAGCGCCATGCCGGCGCCGGCGGCAGTGCCGTTGACGGCGGCAATCACCGGCGCATTCATGACGCTCATGCGGGCGACGGCGGCATGCAGGTAGCTGGTCAGTTCCCTGAGAAAGACCTTGGTGTTTTCGCCCTGGGCCAGCATGGTTTCCAGGTCGCCGCCGGCGCAAAACAGTTTGCCGGCGCCGGTCAGGACCACCGCCCGGATCTCCGGGTTTTCGCACTCCCGGGTAAACAGGTCCATCAGTTCCTTGGCCAGCGGCAGGCTGATGCTGTTGGCGTCATTGGGGCGGTTGAGGGTCACTTTCAGGATGTTATCCTTAAGCTCCACATCAAGGGTTTTATAGTCCATATCCTGTCCGATTCCTTTTTTGGCTTTGGTTAGCCCGGCGTTGATACAGTGCGCCGGGCGGCGCTCCCTTTCTAGGGGATAATACAGCCGGAGCGGGTTGGCAAGTCCCACAAGATGGGAAAAGCGGATAGACTTCAATAGCTGACATGCTACCTTAATGACAAAGGAATAAAAAAATGGAGGTAAACATGACCGGGGACCAGGACCTTCAGGCGACGATCAACCAAACCAGAAGTCAGCAACTGGGCGATCTGTTACGGCGCAGCGCCCGGCGCCTGCCGGACAAAACGGCGCTGGTTTACGGCGATCAGCGGGACACATTTGCGGAACTGGATGAGCTGGTGAACCGCACCGCCAATGCTCTCCGGGAAAAGGGCATCGGCAAGGGCGAGCGGGTGGCGCTGCTGTCCCATAACAACCGGTCCTTTGTGATTCTCCGCTTTGCCCTGGCCCGGCTTGGCGCGGTGATGACGCCGATCAACTACATGCTCCATGCCACCGAAGTGGCCTATATCCTGTCCGACGCCGGGGTGAGCGCCATGATCGCGGAGGACGCGCTGGTGGAGCTGTCCGGGAAGGCCATTGCGGAGGCCGGCCTGGCGTTAAAATTCACCGCCTTCATTCCCCATACCGGGACAGACGTGCCACCGGGCTGGGAGAATGTGGAGAGCTGGTTTGACCATCCCGACACTGACGCCCGCTATGTGGAGATTGATGACGATGACCCGGTGCAGCTGATGTACACCAGCGGCACGGAGTCCCGGCCTAAGGGGGTGTTGCTGACCGCCCGGGCGCTCTATGCCCAGTATGTGAGCTGCATTGTCGACGGCAATATGACGGCCGGGGACGTGGATCTGCATTCGCTGCCGCTCTATCACTGCGCCCAGCTCGATTGTTTCCTGTCGCCGGATCTCTACCTTGGGGCGACCAGCATCCTGCTGCCGGGGCCGGACCCGGAACAAATTCTCGCGACCATCGAACGGGAAAAAGTAACCAAGCTGTTCTGCCCGCCGACCATCTGGATCGCCCTGCTGCGCCACCCCAAATTTGATCAGGTGGACCTCTCCAGCCTCTGCAAGGGTTACTACGGCGCGTCCATTATGCCGACTGCCATTATCGAGGAGCTGAGCGAACGGCTGCCCGATCTGGCGCTGTATAATTTTTACGGCCAGACCGAGCTTGCCCCGGTGGCGACCATTCTCGGGCCCGGGGACCAGCTCCGCAAGCTGGGCTCCGCCGGCCGGCCGGCCCTCAATGTGGAAACCCGGGTGGTGGATGATGGCGATAATCCTGTGCCGCCAGGGGAAGTGGGCGAGATTGTCCATCGCAGCCCCCAGGCGACCCTCGGCTATTACAATAACCCGGAAAAAACCGCCGAAGCTTTCCGCGGTGGCTGGTTCCACAGCGGTGACCTTGGACGCATGGATGAAGACGGCTATCTCTATGTGGTCGACCGCAAGAAGGACATGATCAAGACCGGCGGGGAAAATGTCGCCAGCCGCGAGGTGGAGGAGGTGATCTTCACCCATCCGGCGGTGGCCGAGGTGGCGGTGTTCGGGGTGCCCCATCCGACCTGGATTGAGGCGGTGACGGCGGCCGTGGTCTGCAAGCCGGATGCGAATGTCCAGATTGATGAGCTCCTGGCCTATTGCCGGGAACGGCTCGCCGGCTATAAATGCCCGAAATATATCGTGGCGCTCGAGGCGCTGCCCAAGAACGCCAGCGGCAAGATTTTGAAGCGTGACCTGCGCCTTTCCTATGAGGCGATTGCCGGGGACGGCTAGATCCCCGACGGATAGGTTTCGTCCAGTTCGCCCTTATGCCGGTGCATGACGGTGGGCAGCGGCTCCACCGCTTCGGTTTCGTCATAATGGATCATGAAATCGAACTGTTCCGGCAGGCAGCTGTCGAAATAATGGCTTTGCCGTTCCGTCTGCGGCCGGTAGATCACGCCGATCGCCCGCTGCAGCCGGGGCGTCATCAGCCCATCCACCACCTCACCGTCTTCCCGCAGGTTGAGCAGGAACTTCTTGTGATTCACATGATGGAACAGTTCCTCGTAGCTGCCGGCAATCGGCGGACGGACGATTTGGGTTTCCGGGTCCTCATCCCAGTTATTAGCCGCTGTTACGGTGCCGTAACAGGTGGAAAAACCCACCAAAAGGGCGTCGCGGCCATAATGTTCCCGGGCCAGCTGGCCGATGTTGAACTCGCCGAGGCGCCCCATCTCGGTGGCCGCCGCATTGCCCACATGGGAATTATGGGCCCAGACCACGATTTTGGCCCGGCGGCCCAGCTGTTCTTCCAGATAGTCGGACAGGCTGTTCAGGGTCTCGAACATATGCTTGTCGCGCAGGTTCCAGCTGTTCTGGCGTCCGCGGTACAGGGCGCGGTAATATTCCTCAGCGCTTTTGACCAGTTCCGCATTTCGCAAAGCGCTGAAATAATGTTCCTCGTTGGGGACACCGTTCCGCGCCAGATAGGAAATGGATTTTTCCCGGAGCTTCATCAGTTGCGCGACAATGTCATCTTCGCAGGAAGCTGCCAGACCTCTGTCCATGGCGCGCCCATATGAGTGGGGATCATCCATGAAATGATAGAGACAGCCATAGCGCAGCCGCGCCTTGCGCGCTTCTTCCGGGTCGATCTGGTCCAGATAGTCGATCACCGCATGGATGGAGGTATTCATGCTGTAGAGGTCAAGGCCATAGAAGCCGACCGGCCTGGTGCGCCGGGCCTGGTCAGGATTGGAGGAGATATAACGCAGGTTATAGTCATGCAGCCAGTGCACAAAATGCTCTACTTCATGGTTGCGCCACATCCAGGTGGGAAACCGTTCAAAGTCGCCGAGCGCCTCATTGGCAGACTCATCCCCATTCATCTGGGTGACGTAACGATTGATGCGATAGGCGTCCGGCCAGTCGGCTTCGACGATCACCGCATCGAAGGATTTTTCCGAGATCAGCCGTTCAGTGATTTCCGCCCGCGCGCGGTAGAATTCCCGCGTCCCGTGCGATGCTTCGCCGATCAGGACAAAGTGCCTGTCACTGGCGGCGTCGATGATTTCGTCATAATCCTGCAAATCGCCGCCAAGGGGGCGGGCGTATTTTTCAAGGGCCCCGATGAGGGCCTGGTCCGGGGTTGGAATAGACATGCTGCACCTCATTTACCGAATTGAGCCGCCAGTATACTCTATTTTTCCGATTTTTTCACATGACGTGAATCAAGTTATTGCCGATCCCGGGTCAAATAATCTCCTTGTCATGGAGGTCGCCAAGCTTTGTCTCACCGAGTCCCAGCAGGTCAGCCAGCACCTCGTCGGTATTTTCCCCCAGCAGCGGCGGCGCCTTGTCATAGCTGACCGGCGAGTCGGACAGGCGCAGCGGGCTGGCCACCCCGGGCACGGTGCCATGTTTGCCGTGGGGCAGGTCCTTGCGCAATCCGCGGGCAATGACCTGGGGATCCTGGAATACATCCTCCAGAGTGTTGATCGGCCCGCAGGGGATGGAGCTACTCTCCAGCAGTTCATACAGTTCGCCGCTGGGGCGCTCACGGGTCATCTCCTCCAGCATCGGGATCAGGGCGTCGCGGTTCTCAACCCGGTCACCATTGGTGCGGAACCGGGGATCGTCGGCCATTTCCGGCCGACCCAGCACCGTGACCAGTTTGCGGAACTGGTTGTCATTGCCGACGGCAATGATCATATGGCCGGTCCTGGTAGGGAAGCTCTGGTACGGCACCACGGTGGCGTGGCCGTTGCCCAGCCGTTTCGGGGCCGTGCCGCTGACCAGATAGCTGAGCGCCTGGTTGGCCATGTTGAAGACCTGGGCGTCGAGCAGGGAAATGTCGATATGCTGGCCTTTGCTGGTTCGGCCGCGCTGGTGCAGGGCGCCGAGGATGGCGACCGCGGCATAGAGTCCGGCGCCAAGGTCGGCAACCGCGACCCCGGCCTTCTGCGGGCCGCCGCCGGGCAGGTCGTCCCGCTCGCCGGTCACGCTCATCATGCCGGCCATGGCCTGGATCATGAAATCATAGCCGGCCCGGGGTGCATAGGGACCATCCTGGCCAAAGCCGGTGATGGAGCAATAGACCAGTTTCGGATTGATCTCTTTCAGGCTAGGGTAATCGAGGCCGTATTTCTTCAGGCCGCCGACCTTGTAATTTTCCACCAGCACATCGGCCTTTTCGGCAAGGCGGCGGATAATGTCCTGGCCTTCCGGGGTGGACATGTCGACGGTGATCGAGTCTTTGCCCCGGTTGGCGCAGAGATAATAGGCGGCATCGTCTCGCTCGCCCGTTTCAGGGTCAGTCAGGAACGGTGGTCCCCAGCCACGGGTGTCGTCCCCCGCGCCGGGTTTTTCCACCTTGATGACCCGGGCGCCGAGATCGGCCAGGGTCTGGGTCGCCCAAGGCCCGGCCAGCACCCGGCTCAGGTCGAGAACAATAATGTCATCCAGTGCACGCATGAAGCTTATATCCCTCTTTTTTTGATTAGCCGTGCCGGGCAGTAAAGGAGTTATTTTTCTTTCTCTTTTGCCTTGGCGGCCCGTTCGGCCCGCATTTTCGCCACTTCCGGTCCGGTCTGGCAGATACTGCAATAGGCCAGCTCCTGCGCATGGCTGGCGGCGAGGTCGCTGCCATCGGCGTCGCGCATCAGCCGCTTGGTCAGTTCCACGGAATGGCGGTTGCCCTTGGCGAATCCGGCGGCCATTTTGATGGCGGTATCGATAGCGCTGCCGGCCGGCACCAGTTTGCTGACCAGGCCCAGGTCAGAGGCTTCGTTTGCGTCCACCACCCGCTCGGATAGAATAATTTCCGACGCCTGGTAGGCGCCGAGCTTGCGGCGCAGGAACCAGACACAACCGCCGTCCGGCACCAGGCCCAGGCTCAGGAACGGCGCGCAATATCTTGCCTCGTCCGAAGAAATGATCAGGTCGCCGGCCAGCGCCAGGCTCCAGCCGATGCCGTAGGCGCCGCCTTCCACCGCAGCGATGACCGGAACCGGCAGGTCATGCAGCCGACGGATGATTTTCTGGCCGAGTTCCAGCCGCGCCGCCGGGGCCAAAGCGCCGTCGCCCAGGGCCGGGGTGCTTTTCAGGTCACCGCCGGCGCTGAAAAAGCCGCCGGCGCCGGTCAGGATCACGGCCCGGGGCGGGGTGGCTCCTTCTGCCTTCCGTACCGCCGCGTCCAGTTCTTCCCAGACTTGCAGGTTCAGGGCGTTGCGGGAGCGGGGCCGGTTGAGGGTGATCAACAGGATGTCGTTGTCTTTCTCCTCCACAAGGACAGTGGGCTCTTCGCTGGTCTGGGTCTCGGTCATTGCTGGAACTCCCATAAATCTTTCGGCCATAAATCTTCCGGAATATTCTGTGGTGATACCACCAGACGGGGCGCAGGACAAAATATTTGTATCCTTTGTAACTAAACTCCTGCTTCCCTGCCGCCGGGAACAGTCTCTAACCTTTTGATGTTTCTGTAAATGTAGATATTTCCCGTTGACGGACCAACTTGCGGCAAAGCATAATGCATGCAATATGGCTGATCGCTGCCGGAGGGCGGCGCTGCACCGGAAAATATAACAGAAATAAAAGGTTACCAAGAGGTCAGGACATCACCGTGAGTTTGTGTTTCGACAATAATCTATACATTTCGGATTCGAAATGAAGACGACGCCACGTTCCCCCCAACAGGTTCAGGCTCTGCAGGAAATCCGCAGAATGATTCTGCGGGGCGAATTCGCCGTCGGCCAGCGCGTGTCCGAGCTGGCGGTGGTGGAAAAACTCGACATCTCCCGCACGCCGGTGCGTCTGGCCCTGACGATTCTCGAACATGAAGGGTTCCTGCGTACCCTGCCGCGGGGTGGCTTCACGGTACGCCAGTTCACCATTCAGGACGTGCATGACGCCATCGAGATCAGGGGTGCGCTGGAAGGTCTGGCCGCCCGCCGTGTTGCCGAAAAGCGATTGTCTAAAGAGGAACTGGAGCCCCTGCGCAAGGTCACGAAAACGATGGATGAAATTATCCGGATGGATGACCGCGCCCTGCTGGTGGAGGAATACAAGGAAATGAACGGCGAGTTTCACGACTTACTCCTGAAACTTGCCGACAGCGCCATGCTGAACCGTTCGCTTGGCCATGTGTCCAGCCTGCCGTTCTCCGGTCCCAATGCCTTCGCGTTTACCGGTGGCGATTCCCGTGAGCACATCGAACTGCTGCGGTTCGGCCAGTATCAGCATGCCAACCTGCTTGAGGCGATTGAAAAAGGGCAGGGACAGCGGGCGGAAGCCCTGGCCCGCGAGCATGCCCAGCTGGCGCTGAAGATATTCTCCCGCGCCCTGAGCCGGATGGACCTTCTGGAACGGATTCCGGGGGCTTCGCTGCTGGACCTGGAAGTGGCCAGCAGAGAAGAAAAGTAGAATCAGGATGCTTTTTTGAGCTGCCGCTCGGCGGATTCGATGGTGTTGACCAGTAGCATGGTGACCGTCATCGGGCCGACCCCGCCCGGCACCGGCGTGATATAGGAGGCTTTTTTCGACACGCCCTCAAAATCCACATCGCCGCGCCAGCTGCCATCCGGCAACCGGTTGATACCCACATCAATCACCACTGCGCCGGTCTTGACCATCTGGGGCAGGATCAGGTTGGGCACGCCGGCGGCGACAACCAGGATATCAGCCAGAATGGTGAACTGGGCCAGATCCCGGGTCTTGGCGTGGCACACGGCGACGGTGGCGTCATGGGCCATCAGCATCAGGGCCATGGGCTTGCCGACGATGTTGCTGGCGCCGACCACAACCACATTCTGGCCCTCGACCGGGATATTCTCGCTTTCCAGCATCTTCATCACGCCGTAGGGGGTGCAGGGGGAAAAGACCATCTTGCCGACCACCAAGCCGCCCACATTATAGAGATGGAAGCCGTCGACATCCTTGTCTACGGAGATGGTTTCCAGCACCCGCTCCATATCGATATGTTTGGGCAGGGGAAGCTGGACCAGGATGCCGTGGACTTCCGGGTCGTTGTTCAGTTTCTCGATCAGGGCCACCAGTTCGTCGGTGGTGATGTCCATGTCATGATGATGACTGAAGGACTTGATGCCGACACTTTCACAGGCCTTGATCTTGTTGCTTACATAAAGTGACGAGGCCGGGTCGCTTCCGACTAGAATCACCGCCAGGCCGGGGGTGATCCCGGCCGCTTTGAGTTTCTCAACACGTTTGGCGCAGTCGTCGCGAATGGTCGCGGCGACCTTTTTGCCGTCAATAATTTTAGCCAATTTACTACTCCCGGGGGCCGCCGCCGGCGGCCCCGATATCTGTGTGCTGGGTGGTCGGATCAGTCGCGGAAAACGACGGTCTTGCTGCCGTTGGTCAGGACCCGGTCTTCCAGGTGATAATGAACGGCGCGGGCCAGGACCCGGCGCTCGATATCACGGCCCTTGCGGACCAGGTCATCCGGTGTGTCCCGATGGCTGACCGCCTCAACATCCTGCACAATGATCGGGCCTTCATCCAGATCCTTGGTCACATAGTGCGCGGTGGCGCCGATCATTTTCACCCCGCGGTCATAGGCCTGGTGATAGGGCTTGGCACCCTTGAAGCCGGGCAGGAACGAATGGTGGATATTGATGCAGCGCCCGGACAGGAAGGCGGAGAAGTCGTCGGACAGGATCTGCATATACCGGGCCAGAACCACCAGTTCGGCGCCGGTATCCTCGATCACTTGTTTGATCTGGGCTTCCTGCTGCGGCTTGGTGTCCTTGGTGATCGGGAAATGATAATAGGGGATGTCGCCCAGCAGGGTCAGGTTGAGGACCTCTTTCGGGTGATTGGATACAATTCCGACCACATCCATGTTCAATTCACCGATTCGATTGCGGTAGAGCAGGTCGCCCAGGCAGTGGTCGAATTTGGAAACCAGAAGCAGGACTTTCCGCTTTTCGGCGGTGTTGTGGATCTGCCAGGTCATGCCGAATTCTTCCGCCAGCGGCGCGAAGGCGGCTTTCAGGGCGTCGGCTTTGCCGCTGTTGCCGGCAAGGTCATAAACGATTCGCATGAAGAACCGGCCGGTATCCCCATCACGAAATTGCTGTGCGTCCAGTACGTTGGCGCCTTTTTCAAAAAGCAGGCCGGACACCTTGGCCACCAGTCCGGGCTGGTCAACACATGAAAGGGTCAGAATATAGGTATTCTCCATGGCTTTGTTCTCCTGTACGAGCCGATCCTATAAGGCAGTTATATATTATTGCGACGCATATTGGGGTTTTTATCTCAACTTTGCAATATTGCATGCAAAAAATACCAAATACCCGCCTAAACTTGCTGCAATACCTGTATCAAAAATAAAACTTGCATGCAATATGAAATGAGTGTAAGACTCAAATTAGTCAGGAAATCGAGGAAATTTCCTCCCCCCATTATCATTTCAATATAGGAGATAGGCTGTCATGGCTGCTAAGAACCTTCAAGACGTGCTCAATGCAGCGGGTAACACCGTTGAGATGCTGCGTAACTCCCAAATCGGTGCCTATGTATATCCGGTTGTACCGACCGAATTTTCCAACTGGCGTGACGAACAGCGGGCCTGGCGTGAGACCGCCGTGCTGTTTGACCAGTCCCACCACATGGTTGACCTGTTTGTAAACGGCAAGGACGCCTTCAAACTTCTGTCCAACCTGACCATCAACAGCTTTGCCAACTTCAAGGTCGGCACGGCCAAGCAGATGGTGCCCTGTTCCCACAGCGGTCATGTGATTGGTGACGGCATTCTGTTCCGCATGGCGGAAGATGAGTTCGTGTTCGTCGGCCGTAACCCGACAGCAAACTGGATCCAATTTCATGCCGAAACCGGCGGTTACGATGTGGAAGTCATTTATGACAACCGTTCACCGTCCCAGCCGATGGGTAAGCCGGTGGTGCGTAAACATTACCGCTTCCAGATCCAGGGCCCGAACGCCAAGGACGTGATTGAAAAACTGAACGGCGGTCCGGTTCCGGAAATCAAATTCTTCAACTTCGACTATATCACCATCGCCGGCAAGAAAGTTCACGCCCTGCGTCATGGCATGGCCGGTGCGCCGGGTCTGGAAATCTGGGGTCCCTATGAAGACTACCAGCTGATCCGCAACACCATCCTGGAAGCCGGCAAAGAGTTCGGCATCGTGGCTGTTGGCTCCCGTACTTACGCCACCAACACCCTGGAATCCGGCTGGATCCCGTCTCCGCTGCCCGCCGTTTACTCTGACGAGCGCGAGAAAGCCTACCGCGAGTGGCTGCCGGCTGACAGCTATGAAGCCATGGGCTCCATCGGCGGTTCCTTCGTCTCCGACAATATCGAAGACTATTATGTGACTCCTTATGCCCTGGGCTATGGTCCGTTCATCAAGTTCGACCATGACTTTATCGGCCGCGAAGCTCTGGAAGCCATGGACAAAGGCGCACAGCGCAAGAAAGTAACCCTGGCCTGGAATGGTGAAGACATGGCGAACCTGTTTGCCTCTTACTTCACCGGCGAGGAAAACGGCAAGTTCTTCGACCTGCCGCTGGCCAACTATGCCTCTTCCAACTATGACGCCATCATGGCCAACGGTCATCACGTCGGCTTCTCCATGTTCACCGGCTACAGTGCCAACGAGCGCACTGCGCTGTCCCTGGCTACTGTGGATCCGGACATCGAGATCGGCAACGAAGTGACTGTGGTCTGGGGCGAGCCCAACGGCGGTACCAACAAGACAACTGTCGAGAAGCATAAGCAGGTGGAAATCCGCGCCATCGTCAGCCCGACACCTTACTCTGCGGTTGCCCGTGAAGCGTATGCGGACAGCTGGCGGACCAAAGGCTAAGGCCTGCTCAGCTTAAGGCTTTTCAATCCTGCGGCAGCCGCGCCACCAGGCGCGGTCCTGCCACACTCTTATCCAGCTATAAGTAAATGAAATGGCGGTGACGACAATGACGACACAAGAGACTGCACTCAGTAAATTTTTGACAGGCTATACCGCCGAAGTGACTTCCGGTGACAGCAAATCCATCAAAGCCGCCGGCGAAAAAATGGCGCCGGGATCCGAGGTTTTCGTGGCTTCCCTGCCGAAAAACACACTGGACGACCTGGTGGGAGCGATCACCAAGCTCAGTGAATCCGGGCTCAACGCCGTGCCGCATATCGTTGCCCGCAATATCGAGAATTACGAGACCCTGGACAACCTGCTCGGCCGCCTGGTGCGCGAAGCCGGTGTCGACCGGGCCCTGGTGCTGGGTGGCGACCGGGACGAGGCCGTGGGCGACTACAGCTCCAGCCTGGAACTGATCGAAACCGGCCTGTTCGAGAAACACGGCATCAGGAAAATCTATATCGGCAGCTATCCTGAAGGCCATGCCCGTATCCCCGACGATATCCTGGAACAGGCCATCAAGGACAAGCTGGCGGCGGCCGAAAAAGCCGGCCTGGAAGTGGAATTGGTGACCCAGTTCTGTTTTGACGCCCAGCCGTTTATCGACATGACCAGACGGTTCCGCGCCCAGGGCATTACCACCCCACTGCGGGTTGGTGTCGCCGGTCCGGCCAAGACCCTGACTCTGATTAAATATGCCATGGCCTGCGGTGTCGGGCCGTCTCTGCGCGCTCTCAAGGAGCGGGAGAATATGGCCAAGAGCATGCTGTCCGGGGAAACCCCCGAAGCCCTGCTCAATGAGCTGGCCCAGGCCAATGCAGACGATCCGAGCCTTGGCCTGAGCGGGGTGCATTTCTTTACCTTTGGTTCGCTGATCAAATCAGCGGATTTTGCCGGCCAACATATGGCCGGTTAATTCTCCTGAAAGATACCGACTACCTATAGCAGGCTGTCCCTTCCCGTAAGGCAGTCTGCTCTTTTTTTGTCCCGAGCGGGGCGGCCATGGTGGATTACTCTATTGTTGAGGGGGGGGGCTGGTCCCGGTGCCGTCGGATGTTGGCCTCGATCCGCTGCAGGAACTCGAGCAGCATGTCCTGCTCGTCCTCGGTGAACTCATCGAGGATCATGTCCTGCCGGGAAAAGGCGCTGGGGTAGATTTCCCGGTATTTGGCGAGCCCCTCGTCGGTCAGAAAGACATGGACGAAGCGGTGGTCGTCCTGCTTCAGCCGCCGGGTCACCAGCCCTTCCTCGACCATGGTGTCCACCACCCGGCTCAGGGACGACTGCT
This sequence comes from Emcibacter nanhaiensis, assembly GCF_006385175.1. Lineage (NCBI taxonomy): Bacteria > Pseudomonadati > Pseudomonadota > Alphaproteobacteria > Emcibacterales > Emcibacteraceae > Emcibacter > Emcibacter nanhaiensis. Next base: position 656,049 of record NZ_VFIY01000018.1, on the reverse strand, counting down.
CGATCATGGTGAAATCGCCGAGCTCGCTCATGGTGCGGCCGTCCTGCTTGTTGAGGGCGGCGAGGACCCGCCAGCGCGACACATTGATGTTCAGGGGACGCAGGTCTTTCTGCAGTTCCTTGTTCAGGCGGTTGGTGATGCGGTACATGACATAGGGCACGAAGGTGTCCAGAAACATTTCGGTATTTTCCGGCGCCTCGTCGAGCCTGTCTTCACCCCTGTTCATATCATCCCCCTCCTCGTTGATAAGATACTTGTGTGCCTGTTAACTATATCTAGCCTATTCCGGGAATCGGAGCAAACATAACCGACGGGCAGATATCGGGCGCTGAAAAAAAATGAAACATAAATATGGGGGGAGGGAGGAATGGCGCGCTCGGGAAGATTCGAACTCCCGACCCCTAGATTCGTAGTCTAGTGCTCTATCCAGCTGAGCTACGAGCGCGCAGTGATCCTCGGATCAATACAGGAATCTTTCCTGTGGCGCGGAAACTACTCATAACCGGCTGCAATTGCAAGCCCCCTTTGCAGTTTTATGTCATTTTTTTTCAACCGGCCGCGGAACTGTGACTTGTTCTCGCCATTCTCCTGCCGTACACTCGCGCCGGTTAACCGTGGTCCGTTATCAGGAATAAAATATGCCGGGGGATGTTAGTGTCCGCTAAGTCTTTTAAAACCAGTAATGTTTTGTCACTCTCCGTCCTTCTGGGCGCCCTGGGACTTGCGGCCTGTTCCGGCAAGGGGGATACGGACTGGCCGGAAATGAAGGCCGACGAAACCTGGCAATATATGCAGCAGCTGCGGGACAAGCCGGTGACGCCCGATGAGGGGGCAGAGAGCACCCGGGAGGAGGCCGCGAGTCTGCCGCCGGCCGGCGACACCACTCCCCTGAGCGCGGAGCAGGTCCAGGCCCAGCTGATCGTCATGGAAGGCCGTTTCGAGGGCCTGGAATCGGAAATTTCCGAATTTACCCGTGAGCTGGGCCAGGCACTCAAGAAAACCCGGGAGAGCGAAGACGAGATCCGGCGCGCCGAATTGTGGCGCGGCAGCCAGATGACCCTGTCGCGTCTCGCGGACCGGCAAGTCAGTCTCGGCATTCTGGTGGAAGACGCCTTCAGCCTGCAGAACCGGTTGCCGGAAATGAGCGGGCTTGAGGAGAGGTTGCAGGTGCTGCAGCAGCGCGCCCGGAGCCTGTCCGCCCGCACCAGGGAACTGATCGGCACGGCCGAAGAACAACTGGCCGACCTGAAACAATAAAGAAAACCAATATCGGGGATCAAAAATGAAAAGACTGTTCGTCGCTTTGCTTCTTATCTGCCTGCCGTTTGCCGCCGGTGCCGAAAGTGGTCCCAAGACCGATACCGGGCGCAAGCATATGGTGGTGGCGGCCAATCCCCATGCGGCGGCGGCCGGGATGGAGATGCTCAAAGCGGGCGGCAGCGCCGTGGATGCGGCCATTGCGGCGGAGCTGGTGCTGACCCTGGTGGAGCCGCAGTCCTCGGGCATCGGCGGCGGCGGCTTCATGATGTATTATGACCCGGAAGAGGGCCCCGGGGAAGGAAAAGGCGGCCGGGTCTATGCCTTTGACGGGCGCGAGACCGCGCCGGCGGCAGATGACTTTAATCTTTTCGCCGATGTGGAACGCTCCTATCAGGGGTTTCTCGATGCGGTGCTGGGCGGACGCTCGACCGGTACGCCGAGCATGCTGGCGCTGATGGACATGGCCCACAAAAAGGCCGGCAAGCTGCCGTGGAAGAAGTTGTTCGAACCGGCGATCCGACTGGCGGACAAGGGTTTCCGGGTCTCGCCGCGGCTGCATTACCTGATCGACCAGGACCCGCTGCTGAAAAAATTCGAAGCGAGCCGCAATTATTTCTATGACAAGGACGGCAAGGCCCGGCCCACCGGCTACCTGCTGAAGAACCCGGAACTGGCCGCTACCCTGCGGCTGCTGGCGGACAGGGGAGCGGACGCCTTCTATCACGGCCCGCTGGCGGAAAAGATCGTTAAGGCGGTGCAGACCGCCAAACATAACCCCGGCCAGCTGACGCTGGAGGATATGGCGGCCTACCGGCCGAAAATCCGCGAAGCGGTGTGCCGGCCCTACCGGGCCTACAAAGTGTGCGGCATGCCGCCGCCGTCCTCCGGCGGGGCCACGGTGCTGGCGATCCTCGGTATCCTGCAGAATTTTGATATGGGGGACATGACGCCCAATTCACCGGAGGCCATGCATCTGCTGCTGGAGGCGGAGAAACTGTCCTATGCCGACCGGGATCTCTATATGGCCGACCCGGATTTTGTCTTTGTCCCTACCGAAGGCCTGACCGATCCCGATTACCTGCGCAACCGCGCCCGCGACATCAGCCCGGACAAAACCGTGGGAACGGCCACGGCCGGTCGTCCGCCGATGCCGGTGCAGGTGGCGTACGGGGAGGGCATGACCCCGGAACTGCCGTCCACCAGCCATTTTTCCATTGTCGACCAGTGGGGCCATGCCGTCAGCATGACAGCGACGGTGGAGAATGTGTTCGGCAACCGCATGATGGTCGGCGGCTTTATCCTCAACAACCAGCTCACCGACTTTTCCTTCATCCCCTTCACCAGGGACGGCCTGCCGGTGGCCAACCGGGTCGAGGGCGGCAAACGGCCGAGGAGCAGCATGTCACCGACCCTGGTGTTTGACGACCAGGACCGGCTGGTGATGGCGATCGGCTCGCCCGGCGGCAACAGCATCATCGGCTATGTGACCCAGACCATCGTCAATGTGCTCGACTGGGGCATGTCCCTGCAGCAGGCGGTGAGCCAGCCCCATGTGCTGACCCGCAACGGGCCGGTCTACCTGGAACGGACCACGGCGGCGGAACAGCTCGCCCCGGCGCTACGCGCCAAAGGCCACGAGATATCCATCCGCACCACCAACAGCGGCCTGCACGGCTTTATCGTCCATTATGATGAGCAAGGCGCCCTTTATGAAGGCGGCGCCGATCCCCGGCGCGAAGGGGTGACGCTGGCGGAGTAGCCTCTACTCCTTGAGCGCGCTGCCCCAATACATGAAGCTGGCCCAGCGGGGACCGGGGACATATTCGGCGGTCATGTCTTCGGGCTTGAAGCCGGCTTCCCTGATCAACTGGTTGATGTCGCGGTTGAGGTTGCAGCCGCCGCACATGGCCTTCCACATGGGGTTAAGCCGGTCCTGCCAGCGCAGCACCGCGTCGTCGGGCGCCTTGCCGTGCTCGGAAAAGAGAATGCGGCCGCCCGGCTTCAGCACCCGCTTCATGCCAGCCAGCGCCTTGGCGGTGTCGGGAATGGTGCACAGCGTATAGGTGATGACCACGGTATCGACGCTGTTGTCGTCGAGCGGGATTTCCTCGGCCTCGAGGCCCAGATATTCCATATCGAAGGGTATGCCCTCGGCCCGTTTACTGGCCAGCTTGCGCATGCCTTCGGACGGCTCCAGCGCCCACAGCTTTTCCACCTTGTCCGGCGTATAGTAGGGCAGGTTGTGGCCGGAGCCGAAACCGACCTCCAGAATCCGCCCCTCGGCATGGGGGACCACTTTTTCGCGCTGCTCGGCGATGTTGCTCATGCCGCAGGCCATATTGACGATGCGGGGCAGGATATGTCTCTCGTAAAAACTCATGGTTGCCTCCTGAACTGAACCCGTTCTGTTATTGTTAGTTACACTAACATATATATCGCATATTTTTGGGACGGGGAAAACAGGAAATTGGTGGGAGTTGGCGGTGAGCCGCACAGTAAGGATATCATGCTGGGAACAAAGTTTTACTGCCTTTGGAAACTAACCACTCGTCCAGTTTTTTCAGTCGTCCGGGAATAAAAATATAGATCATGGGCATAGTGAATATCAGCATGAAGGTGAAGAATGAGGCGCGTTGAAGACTGAGAAATTTCTCCTCAGCTTCGTCGAGCATCTTTGTTGCCAGAAATCTTGGGAAAAACGCCAGGACGATAATGGGAAGGGTTAGAATTTTCCAGATTTGATGCCAGATTTCCGGAGGCGAGTAAGTGGGTAGCAGATAGTCTGTTGTCGCCGCGACCCCAATTAAAACTAACACTGCCAGATTACTGACAAAAACGAACCGAACCATTTTCCTCGACGTCAAAGCAAAGTTTTTATGTAGATAGAGGATCAGGGCGAGGGGCCAGATTAACCAACCTCCTATGAATAAAAGGATAAAAGTAAAACTAGCTAGGAACTCTGGCAGGGTCTGAACATTTTCCGGTATATATTCGCTGCCGATAATCAAAATGAGCCACATGGCCACCATGACGGGGATAGGAGGGAGGAATAAAAGACCTTTCAAAAGATCCACAATCTTCTGTTTCATTTTGCTCCCCCAATTAAAATCCAGATAGAATTATACTCCTACCCCGCCGGCAGTTCAATGCGGAAGCAGGTGCCGTCGGGGCCGCTGTCGGTCAGGGTGATGCGGCCGCCGTGGGCTTCGATGATCTCGCGGGCGATGGCCAACCCCAGTCCGGCGCCGCCGTTGGAGCTGCCGTGGAACGGCTGGAACAGCTTCTCCTGGATCCGGGCCGGGATGCCCGGGCCGTTGTCGCAAAAGTCGATGACGATGGTGCTGTCTTCCGTCTGGCCGCTGACGGTGATCTCGCCCTTGTTGAGCCGGGCCTGCTCCAGCGCCTGCACTGCATTGCGGCCCAGATTGAGGAACACGCGGAACAGCTGGTCCGGGTCGGCGGAGAGTGTGAGCGCCGCCGGGAGGTGGTTGAGGATTTTGACCGGCCCGTCTTCCGGCAAACCCAGAGAGATGGCCACATCGTCAATGACCGGCCGGAGCGCCACCTGCTCGAGCCGGGGTTTCTCCAACTCCGCCCGGCCGTAGGCGAGGGTATTTTCACACAGCCGGATCGCCCGGTCGACGGCGCTGACAAAGCGGGGGGTGAGCTTCTGCACCGTCGGATCCTTGAGGGTCGAGAGATGATCGGAGACCAGCTGGGCGCTGGCGAGGATGTTCCTGAGGTCATGGTTGATCTTGCTCACGGCAATGCCGAGGTTGGCGAGATGGGTTTTCTGGTTCAGGGCCCGGCGCACCTCGTCCTGCATCATGGCCAGTTCCTTCATCACCACGCCGATCTCGTCCTGGCGGTCCTCGGGCGTGAACTGGCGGCGGGTATCCTCCGGCGCCTCGCGGAAGGAGATCATGCTGTCGGTGATCTTGCGCACCGGCCGCACCAGGAGGAGGGACAGGGTGACATAGACCAGCGCCGCGGTCATCAGCGAGATGATGATGGAGACCAGCAGCACATTGCGCGAATATTGGTACAGCGCATGGCACAGCAACTCTTCGTCAAAGATGATCTGCAGGAAGTCCATGCTTTCGTCACTGGTATAGCCGGTGACCTCGATCAGGCGCGAGTGGGGATGGGTGTGCCACATGGCCTCGAAAGCGTCATGCACCAGGGTCCACCAGTTAGTGTCGCGGATGTCGTAGCGGGCCTCGACGTTGAGCGGCTTGTCGGTGCCCAGCACCAGTTCCCGGTTGTCGTCCTTCTTGCGGACAATGGCCACCACCCCGGCCGAGTTCAAGAGCTCCCAGGACAGTTTCTCGCCGACCATATAGTCGGGCGCAGCCTCGATGGCGAGGATGGCGATCTGGGCGGCGCCGAGCCGTTCCTCGAGCCAGTTGAGGCGGAAGCCGGCGATGGACGGCACATAGATCAGCACCTCGGCCAGCATGACGAAGCCGATGGTCAGCAGCAGCAGCCTGTTGGACAGCCTGTTGCGCAGGGAAAGATATTTCAGAGTTTCGACCAACCGATCCTGCCCCCGCTCTAGGTTTCTGGTAACGCGTCTTTGGGCCGGAGAATAAAGGCCCCCGGCGTGGGAAATACAATAAAGTTGTTTCACGACTTTGTGAAGCCCGCTGGAAGAGCCGCGGGACCGCGCGGCCGGGCAGTTCCGGGCCTGTCAAAAAGAGTCCATAATTTTTGCCTTGTTCTGTGGACTTGGGCGTTGACTTGGCCGCGGAAAGGCATTATACACCCCCATCAATCAGACCTGCCCCTGTGGAGAGCGCGGGGGCGTGGTAATTTAGTCCGGATCGTGATGATCCGGTGGATAGGGTCAAAGACCCGTAGCGGCAAATGGAGATATCCTGTGAAACGTACATTTCAGCCAAGCGTTTTGGTTCGTAAACGTCGTCACGGTTTTCGTGCACGTTCCGCTTCTGTTGGTGGTCGCCGGGTTCTTGCAGCTCGCCGGGCAAAAGGACGGAAGCGCCTTTCAGCGTAAAGGCAGCGGATTTCGCCTGAACAGGCAATAGGAACAGACCGGCCCCTGACTTCAGTGGCCGGTTTTGTTTTGATGGACCCATGGTCATGACGCAACAGTCTGAAACTAAAGATAAAAAAATCACTGTGCTGCAAAAGCGCAGCGATTTCCTGCGTGTGGCCCGGGCCAATAAGAAATGGATCTCGCCCGCCATGATCGTCCAGACGTGCAAGCAGCCCGAGGGCGTGGACAGCGGCGAGGAGATCCGGGTCGGCTATACCACCAGCAAGAAGGTGGGCAATGCGGTGGTGCGCAACCGGGCCCGCAGGCGGCTTCGCGAAGTGGTGCGCCGGGTATTGCCGGAAAAGGGCAAGGCCGGTCAGGATTATGTGCTGATCGCCCGCTCCGGCATTGAGGAGCGCAGCTTTGACGATCTGATTCGCGACCTGAAATGGTCGCTGAAAAGACTCGGCGATGAAAACGGCAAAAAGCCGGCCCAACGCCGGAACGGACAAAAGCGGGAGCAAGTCGCTGCCTCCGGAGGGGAAAAATGACATTTCTCCGCCGGATCATGCGATTTCTCCTCGATATTCTGTCTTATTTCTTGAAAGGCCTGATCACACTCTATAAGTATTTGATTTCGCCCCTGCTGGGACCCAAATGCCGATATCTGCCGACCTGTTCGGAATATGCCTATATCGCCATTGACAGATTTGGTCCGTTCAAGGGGACATATTTGGCCGTCCGGCGTATTTTGCGCTGCAATCCCTGGGGCGGGCACGGGTTCGATCCGGTGCCGCCGAAACAAGGGGAAGAGGGACAAAAGGCAGACAGGAACAATTGCAAATGCCATGCCGGGCATCACGGCGGCGAAGGTAGAAAGTACTGAGAAGGGTTTATGCAGCAGGATAACAAGAATTTCATTATTGCCATCGCGCTGACAATGGCGATTTTGCTGGGGTACGAAGTATTTATCTCCAAACCGCAACGGGACGCCGCCGAGCAGGCACAGCAGGAACAGCTGGCTCAGCAGGCTGAGGCAGGGGACAGCAATGTTCCGGACATGAGTGCGGCCGGCACCATTCCCGGCGTCGATGCGCCGGTGGTCAAGGACGTGCCGCAGAGCCGGGAAGAACAGCTGCAGACCACGCCGCGCATTCCGATCTCCTCTCCCCGCGTGCATGGCTCGATCGCCCTCAGGGGCGGCCGCCTGGATGACCTGACGCTCAGGGACTATCATGTGGAAGTGGACGGCAAGGAAGAAGTGGTGCTCCTGAGCCCCGCCGGCAGCGGTGAGGGCTATTACGCTGAATTCGGCTGGGCCGGTGTGCAGAACGGCCCAACGGCCAACACCATCTGGACCGCCGACAAGGGCGAGCTCAAAGCCGGCGACAAGGTGACGCTCAGCTGGGCTAACAACGAGGGCCTGCTGTTCAAGCGGGTGATTGCGCTGGACGAGAACTATATGTTCAAGATCACCCAGTCCGTGACCAACAACGCTGACACGGCGGTTTCAATGGCGCCTTACGGGCTGGTGTCCCGTGAAAGCCGTCCCCAGGGCAAGCAGTTGTACATCCTGCATGAAGGACCGCTTTGGGTGATGGAAGACGGTAAGGATGAATTCAGCTACAAGGATATCGAGGAAGAAACCCAGAAAGCCCACGGCAAGGCCGGCGGCTGGCTCGGCATCACCGACAAATACTGGCTGGTGGCCCTGATTCCCGACAGCCGGGAAGATTTTGACGGCCGTATCCTGCGCCATGTCGGAAAGAGCGGTGAAAAATTCCAGACCGACTATATTCTGGCCAGCCGCACCGTGGCGCCGGGCCAGACCATCGAGGTGACGGACAAACTTTTCGCCGGCGCCAAGAAGGTGGAATTGCTGGATCACTATCGTGACAGCGAAAATATCCGCATGTTCAGCTATGCCATTGACTGGGGCTGGTTCTATTTCCTGACCAAGCCGATCTTTTATACGCTGGACTTCCTGTACGGCCTGGTCGGAAACTTCGGGGTTGCCATCCTGCTGCTGACCGTCGGCATCCGGCTGATCCTGTTCCCGGTGGCCAACAAGCAGTTCGTCTCCATGAGCAAGATGAAAAAGCTGACCCCGAAAATGCAGGCACTGAAGGAAAAATACGGCGACGACAAGATGCGCCTGCAGCAGGAGACCATGGAACTGTACAAGAAGGAGAAGGTTAATCCGCTGGCCAGCTGCCTGCCGATCTTCATTCAGATCCCGATCTTCTTCTCGCTGTACAAGACTCTCTATGTCACCATCGATATGCGCCATGCGCCTTTCTTTGGCTGGATCAGGGACCTGTCCGCGCCGGATCCGCTGCTGGTGACCAACCTGTTCGGCCTGATTCCCTGGGATCCGCCGAGCTTCCTGGCCATCGGCATCCTGCCGGTGCTGATGGGCATCACCATGTGGCTGCAGCAGAAGCTGAACCCGGCCGCCACCGATCCGGTGCAGCAGAAGATTTTCATGTTCATGCCGATTATTTTCACCTTCATCCTGGCCAATTTTGCCGTGGGTCTGGTGATCTACTGGACCTGGAACAATATGCTCAGCATTCTTCAGCAGTGGATCATCATGCGGCGGGTTGATGCAGAGGTGCCGGGCAAGAGCTGAAACAGGTGAATATGACCGACGAAATGACACAAGAAGAAAAGGCGGCCTGGCTGGAGCGGGGCCGTCTTCTCTTTGCCCAGAATTGCGATTTCATCATGGGATCGCCGGTGCTGGATAACCTGCCGCCGGCGGACCTGGGCGAGATTGCCTTTGCCGGCCGCTCCAATGTGGGCAAGTCCAGCCTGATCAACGCCCTGACCGGGCGCAAGACCCTGGCCCGGACCTCCAACACGCCGGGCCGGACCCAGATGCTCAATTTCTTCCTGCTCGGCAAGCGGGAGGAGTTGGCGCTCTATCTGGTCGACCTGCCGGGCTACGGCTATGCCAAGGTGTCCCGTTCGCTGGTCAACCAGTGGACCAGACTGATGAAGGATTACCTCAGGGGCCGTCCGAATCTGCGGCGGGTTTACGTGCTGGTGGACAGCCGGCACGGCCTCAAGGAGGGCGACCGGGATATCATGAAACTGATGGATGAAAGCGCCGTTTCCTACCAGATTATTCTGACAAAAGTTGACAAGCTTAAAAAAGGGGAGCAGGAAAAGGTCAGGGAGGCAACAGAACAGGCCATCAAAAAGAATGTGGCGGCCCATCCGGAAGTGATCCTGACCAGTTCGGTCAAGGGTGACGGCGTGGATGAGTTGCGCGCCAGTATCGCGGCCCTCGCTGCCTCCTAGAAGAAAAAGAAGATCAGGTAAAGGTGCATGATGACTGAGCAGGAAAAGCTGGACAAGCAGGAACAGAAGGCAAGATATCTGAGAAAGGCCAAGACCCTTTCCGAGGCCCTGCCCTATATGCGCCGATATGCCGGCCAGACCATTGTCATCAAATATGGCGGTCACGCCATGGGCGACGACGATCTGTCCCACAGCTTTGCCCATGACGTGGTGCTGATGAAACAGGTGGGCATGAACCCGGTTGTGGTGCATGGCGGCGGCCCCCAGATCGGCCGCATGCTCGAAGCCCTGCAGATCAAAAGCTCTTTCATCGACGGCCTCCGGGTCACCGACAAGGATACCATCGGCATTGCCGAAATGGTACTCAGCGGCAGTATCAACAAGGGCATCGTCGCTTCCATCAACAATGTGGGCGGCCAGGCGGTGGGCCTGTCCGGCAAGGACAGCAACCTGGTGATTGCCGAACCGCTGCGCCGGACCCGCAAGGACCCGGACAGCAATATCGAACAGGTCCTGGACCTGGGCTTTGTCGGCTATCCGAAAAAAGTCAACGCCGACTTCCTGCGCATGTTCGAGGAATCATCGGTCATTCCGGTGATTGCCCCGATCGGGCTCGGCGAAAACGGCGAGACCTATAACATCAATGCAGATACCATGGCCGGCGCCATCGCCGAGGCGCTGGGCGCCACCCGTCTGTTGCTGCTGACCGATGTGGAAGGGGTGCTGGACGCGAACGGGGAACTGATTTCCGAAATGACCGAGGAAAAGGCGCGGGCCATGATTGCTGACGGCACCATTTCCGGCGGCATGATCCCGAAAATCGATACCTGTATCCATGCCGTGGATCACGGCGTGGGGGCGGCCGTCATCATTGACGGACGGGTCAAGCATGCCCTGCTGCTGGAACTGTTTACCGAACACGGCGCCGGCAGCTTCATCGGCCATGCAAAGTAGATTGGCAAAATAGGCCGCGTCAGGCCTCAGGCATAAAGCTCCAGCTCATATTCCATTTCCGCGCCGGACAGGGGATAGTCAACGCCGTCCCGGGCATTGATGAAATCCTCGGGCGGGATATGGGCCAGTTTATGTTGCAGGTCGAGGGCGGTGCGCATGCTCAGCTCGGCGCGCCAGCAGAGGGCGACAATACGGCGGCTTTTGTTGCTGGCAATCAGTTTGCGGACAGAATCCACCTTGATTCCGGACAACAGGGCCAGGCACTGGATCACAAGCTCGCGTTGCTTGTTGCCGAGGGCATTCTGGATAAAATCGTCATCCACGACACCTTTTTCCACCAGGTCCCGGGCCTGCTCGGCCAGGGTCTGGATATCATCCTCATCGACCTGCTGGTCCTGGATCCTTTTGCGCACGTTGGCGAGGATTTCATCGGCCACATCTTTCTCGAGATGGTTTTTCTCCAGCATGCGGCTGACCAGGGAGGAGGCGACAAAGCCGGCGATCCGCTTGATGGCGCGCAGCGACAGGTTGGGCCGCTCCACCAGCGGCGGGTGCAGGGATTCCACGCTTCTGGCCTGGTCGAGAATGGCATCCAGCGTGTCTTCGCGGATCTGGGCGTTCTGGTTGGCGATCAGGGCGGAGACCGCCGGCACATCCAGCGAATTGGTCAGGGCCTCGGAAATATCTTCACTGACCTGTTCACGCCGGGCAATGGCGCTGAGCGCCCCGCTCACGGTGGTGACGGCAATGATTTCCTTCAGGTCCACATCGCTCAGCAGCGGTGAATATTCCAGAATCGGGGCGCAAACTGCCAGTTCCTGATCCCTGGCCAGGGTCTTGACGATCTTGTGCGGGACCAGGTCGGAGGACTTTAATTCCTCGGCGACAATCTGCCGCACCTTGGGAAACTGGTCATTGGCCAGCTTCTCCAGAATCTCGATGGCTTTTTCCCGGATCTGGACCTGGTCATGCTGGGACAGGTCGGGAAAGATACGGGAAATCTTGCGGGCCAGCTCAAGGCGAACGTCATCACTATTGTCGTTGGCGAGGAGTTCATCGGCCTGGATCGGGGTGCTTTCATTTCTGGCCACATCGCGACGGATAGTGGCATCCTCGTCAGTGGCCAGGTAATAGAGCACTTCAGGCTGAGTTTCCGGCCGCCGGGCCAGAAGCTTTTTATCGCTTGCCTTCTGTTTTTCCAGGGCGTCGCGGGCCTCTTCATAGGAGAGGTCCTTTTTGTCGTTCTTGTCGAAAATTTTATTCAGCAGATTTTTCATTTCTCTCCCTCCCTTCGCCACTACGGTCCCCTTCCGCCAAGGTCACGGCATTTTTGCCGGTTTTTTTGACGTCATAGAGCGCCGCGTCCGCCAGTTCCAGCAGCTGGTCAAGTGTGACGTTTTTCCGCGGCGAACTGATGGCGACACCGATCGACAGGCCCGGCGCCGGGGACAGCTCGCCGGTGACCTGCTGCAGCGACCGGCGGCCCGCGACAAGGTCGCTGGCCTTCTCCATGGCGACATCCGCATCCACATTTTCAAGCCACAATGCGAATTCGTCGCCGCCGAGGCGGCAGATATAATCGCCGACGCGTGTATTTTTGCTCAGGAGTTCGGCAACTTTCTGCAGGACCTTGTCACCGACTTTGTGACCCAGCTTGTCATTGACGGTTTTGAAATTGTCCAGATCGACAAACAGCAGGGCGCAGTTTTCGCGACTGCGTTTCTGGTGGGTGATGCGTTTTTTGACTTCTTCTGTGAAAGCGCGGCGGTTCAATAGTCCAGTCAGTTCATCCGTGCGGGACAGATGTTCCAGTTCTTCCTGCTTATGGATTTGCTCCATGGCGATACCCAGATGGCTGGAAATGCCATTGAACAGAATGGCGTCCTCTTCCGACCACTCCTGTGAACCTTCCTCGCGAAGCAGGCAGAATGCACCGTTGGGTTCATTATGATGCTGGGTAATGCTGAACAGGACAGACCAGCCATCCTGAGTGAACGTTCCCGCCAGACGGCTCTCGCCCGGGGCATTGTTCCGGCAGACTTCCACCGCTTTCTGCGTCAGTTTGTGCAGCAGATCGTGATCGTCGAGGGTCCCGGAACAGGCCCGGGTCTCGGCGTCCAGGGAACCATTTCGCGACTTTTTGATCTCCAGGATGCAGGCATGTTTCGCACGGATGCCTTCAAGGGTGGCATTCAGCAGGTTGCTGAAAATTTCATCCGGTTTTGAGAGGTCACGGATGGTCGTGACAATCCGGTTGAGGATATGCTCTCGCTTGCCGATGCGTCGCAGGGCGGCCTCGCGCTCCCGGACCACGGTGATATCGCGACAGACGCCCCGCGCGCCCTGCCAGCTGGATTTATTATCGATGATAGGGACGGCGGAGACCAGAATGCAGGCCTTTGTCCCGTCGTTGCGCTGAACCCAGAGCTCCATGTCATGGATGGTATCCAGCGTGTCAAACGGGTTCTTGCCTTCATTGCCGACGATCAGGTCGGCGGCGAGCTTGCCGTTCAGCTCATAGGCGGTGTACCCGAGGATGCCCTTGGGCGAGACATATTTGAACCGACCCTGGCTGTCGGTTTCCCAGGAGAAATCACTCGAACAGCTGACCAGGTCCTTGAACATCTGGCGGGATTCGACCAGCGCATTGGTCAGGTTATGTTCCACTGTGATTTCCCGCCCGGTCACCAGAACCGCTTTTTCCCCGGTCGCATCCTGCCGGCTGGCCGGCATGGCATAAAGGTTGTAGTGGCGGATGCCCTTGCTGTCATTCAGGATGACTTTCTGCATGTCGGGGCAATTGTTGGTGAGGCTGCGGGCAATCAGGCCGGTGAAGGTGAGGTCTCCGGCCTGCAGGGCTTCCACAATTCCCAGGGCATGGATGTTGTGATGCAGGATATTCTGCTCACTGTCGACCATCAATGCCGGCCCCGGAAACATTTCGATAATCATCTCGGTCTGGAAACTGAAGGCGGACAAATCAGGAAGGGCGGTTTTCTCCCGAGACAGATTGGATTTCTGGATGATCCGTGCGATATTGACGTCCATGCTCATGATTACTAAGTAAGCCTTACTGATCCGCAGTTAATTTAGGGACACATAATAGAGACCAAGCTGTTAACAACTGGTTTACTTCTTTGGAAAAATCTGGACAAAATCATAATATGACTCTCGACCTTTCAGAGCTGGAACACTGGGTCTTTGACCTGGATAATACTCTCTATCCGGCCGCCAACAGTCTGTTCGACCAGGTGGACCAGCGCATGGGCCGGTTCATCGCGGAAAAATTCGACCTGGAGCAAGAGGAAGCCCGGGCGCTGCAGAAGCATTTTTTCCGCACCCACGGCACCACTCTCAGGGGCCTGATGAGTGAACACGGGGTGTCCCCGGATAAGTTCCTGGATTTTGTCCATGACGTGGACTTCAGCGGGCTTGAGGAGAATCCGCAACTGGCCGGTGCGCTCAAGGCACTGCCGGGCCGAAAGGTCATCTACACCAACGCCGATGTGCCCTATGCGGAAAAGGTGTTGCAGCGGATCGGTATTGCGGATTTTTTTGACGATATTTTTGATATCCGGCTCGGCGGATATACCCCCAAACCGGACCGGGAAAGTTTTCGAAAAATGATCGAACATACCGGGGTCAAAGCGGACAAATCCGTGATGGTGGAGGATATCGCCCGTAACCTGGAGCCGGCGCGGGAAGCCGGCATGACCACGGTCTGGGTGCCGACCCATCAGGAATGGTCCCGGGACGGCATGAACGAGGCGCATATCGACTATACGGTCGAGGACCTGACGGGCTGGCTTTCCGACCTTGCGGCGGCTTTTGAACAAAAAGAATAAAGCGGTCCGGGAATCATTGACAGCCGGGGCGGGATCGTTATTGTCAGCCCGTAATCGAACCAAAAGTGCCACAAACTTAGGGAATTTGAGTATGACGGACAAGTCACTGGAACAGGTCATCGAACAGGCCTGGGAAAATCGCGCGGGACTGACCACCTCCACCACCGGCGAAGTGCGCGAGGCGGTGGAAGAAACCCTCAACCTGCTGGACAGCGGTCAGGCCCGCGTTGCCTCCAAGGAGAGCGGCGAATGGGTCGTGCACCAGTGGCTGAAAAAGGCGGTGCTGCTGTCGTTCCGTCTCAATGACATGGAGGTTATTTCCGGCGGTCCCGGAAACGCCAACTGGTACGACAAGGTGCCGAGCAAATTCAACGGCTGGGGCGAGGCCGACTTCGCCAAGGCGTCGTTCCGCGCCGTGCCGACTTCTGTTGTCCGCAAGGCTGCCTATATTGCGCCGGGCGTGGTGCTGATGCCGTCCTTTGTCAACCTCGGCGCCTATGTGGATGAAGGCACCATGGTGGATACCTGGGCCACGGTCGGCTCCTGCGCCCAGATCGGCAAGAATGTGCATATCTCCGGCGGTGTCGGCATCGGCGGCGTGTTGGAGCCGCTGCAGGCCGGTCCGGTGATCATCGAAGACAACTGCTTCATCGGCGCCCGTTCCGAGGTGGCCGAAGGCGTGGTCGTGGAAGAAGGCGCCGTGCTCAGCATGGGCGTGTTCATCGGCGCCAGCACCAAGATCGTCGACCGCGAAACCGGTGAAGTGATGTATGGCCGGGTGCCGGCTTACAGCGTGGTCGTGCCGGGCACCCTGCCGGGCAAACCGCTGGCCGACGGCACCCCGGGACCGAACCTGGCCGCCGCCATCATCGTGAAACGGGTGGACGAGCGCACGCGCTCCAAAACTTCCATCAATGAACTTCTGAGGGACTGAGTTGGTTGAGATCGTCAATCCGGTAGAGTTTACCCGCGACCTGATCCGCTGCCCCAGTGTCACGCCCGCTGACGCGGGGGCGCTGGATGTGCTGGAACAAAAGCTGACGGCGCTCGGGTTCACCTGCACCCGCCTGCCGTTCAGCGAGCCGGGCACGCCGGATGTGGACAATCTCTATGCCCGCCTCGGCACCGACGCGCCCAACTTCTGCTTTGCCGGCCATACCGATGTGGTGCCGGTCGGCGCGGCGGCGGACTGGTCCGTCGATCCCTTCGCCGGCGAGGTCAATGACGGCTGGCTCACGGGGCGCGGGGCGGCTGACATGAAAGGGGCCATTGCCGCCTTTGTCGCGGCGGTGTCCCGCCTGCTGGACGATGGCGAGGTCAAAGGCTCGATCAGTTTCCTGATCACTGGTGACGAGGAAGGCCCGGCCATCAACGGCACCATCAAGATGCTGCAGTGGCTCGAAGACAATGGCGAAAAGCTGGACTATTGCCTGGTCGGTGAGCCGACCAACCCGACCACGCTCGGCGAGATGGCCAAGATCGGCCGCCGCGGCAGCCTCAATACGCGCCTGGTGGTCAAGGGGACCCAGGGCCATGTGGCTTATCCGCATCTGGCCGACAACCCGATTCCGCGGCTGATTGAAATCCTGCACCGGCTGACCGGTAAGAAACTGGACGATGGCAACGACCATTTCCAGCCCAGCAACCTGGAAGTGGTGACCATCGATGTGGGTAATGAGGCGAGCAATGTGATCCCGGCCGAGGCCGAAGCCCGCTTCAACATCCGTTTCAATAACGAGCAGAGCATCGACGGGCTCAAGGACTGGATCCGCTCGGTCTGTGACGCGGTCGGCGGCGAGGTCGAGCTCGAGATGAAGGCGTCCGGCGACGCGTTCCTCACCCCGCCGGGCGTACTCAGCGACCTGATCACCGGGGCGGTGGAAAAAGTGACGGGGATCAGACCGGAGCTCAGCACCACCGGCGGCACCTCCGATGCCCGTTTTATCAAGGATTATTGCCCGGTGTCCGAATTCGGCCTGGTGAGCCAGACCATGCACAAGGTGGATGAGCGGGTCCGGGTCGAGGATATCGAGCAACTTGCGGATATCTATACGGAAATCCTGAACCGATTTTTCCGGAATCAAGGCTGATGTCAGACCAGAACCAGTCACAGAATTTCATTGTTTCCTCCGTGAAGGCGGCCTGGACGCTGGCCCAGTTTGACGGCCGTGGCATGCTGATGTTCGACCTCACGGCCGAAGGCTTCTGGAAAAGTTTCTGGGCCATCGCCGTGGCGGCGCCGCTGGCGTTCCTGCCGTTGCTGATGGGTCAGCATATGGCGGAACAGGCTGGTGTTTCGGGCACTTTCTGGCCGTCGCTGATCAGCTACCTGATCCATTTGCCGTTCACCGCCTTTATCATGATTTATTTCACCCGCTATATGAAGATTGACGCCAATTATGCGCCGATGATTATTGCCTATAACTGGTCGACGGTGATTGTCTATCTGGTGTCCCTGCCGATGGCGTTGATCATCAGCCGCGGTTTGATCGCCCAGGAGGTCGGCGTCCTGGTGATGCTGCTGATCGCGGGCTATCTCTACCTCTATCGCTGGTTTATCTTCCGGGAATCCCTGAAGATCAGCGGCTGGCTGGCCTTCGGCGTCCTGCTGTTCCAGCAACTGGCGACGACGCTGGTGGACATGTTGTTGCTGCGGCTGATGCTGCCGGGATATTTCGAGCGGCTGGGCCAGATGGCGTCCTAGTCCGGGTAATCCACCTTCACAAAATAGAGCCCGTCCGGCGGCGCATTGAACCCAAGTGCAGTGCGGTCCGCCGCCTCCAGCGCCGCTTTCATGTCGTCCGGGGTCCATTTGCCCTTGCCCACATAATAAAGACAGCCGACCATGCTCCTGACCTGGTGATGCAGGAAGGAGCGGGCGGAACAGTCGACATAGACATGTTCCCCGGCCTCAATCACCTCCAGGCTGTCGAGCGTCTTGACCGGGCTTTCCGACTGGCACTGGACAGAGCGAAAGGTGGTAAAGTCATGTTTGCCGATCAGGTGAGCGGCCGCTTCGCGCATGGCGTCGGTGTCGAGCTTGTCCCGCACCTGCCAGGCCTTGTGCTTCTGCAGGGTCAGTGGCGCATCGCGGCAGATGATGTGATAGCGGTAGTATCGTTTCAGGGCCGAAAAGCGGGCATGGAAATCCTCCGCTGCCCGTTCCGCCTTGAGCACCGCGACCGGGCCGTTATGCAGGTGATAATTGAGACCGGACATGACTTTGAAGGGCTCGTCGTCGCGGGGCAGGTCCACATGGGCAACCATACCCAAGGCGTGAACCCCGGCGTCGGTGCGCCCGGCGGCATAAAAGCGATTCTGTTCCGGATCATAGGTCCGGCAGAATTTCTGCGCGGCCTCCTCAAGCAGCTGTTGCACCGAAAGGCCGTTTTCCTGCCGCTGCCAGCCGACCAGGCCGGTGCCGTCATATTCGATGGTCAGCTTGTAGCGGGTAAACTCGGTCATGTGAGAATGGTCCCGTTGGGGATCGGGAAGCCGCGCAGCAGGTCCTCGGCCAGCATCGGGCCCTTGCCGGCGCGCTGGGCTTTGAGGATTTTGAGCGCGCCGTCTCCGCAGGCCACTACCAAGGGCTCGGCGATCACTTCGCCGGGTGCGCCGCTGCCGGTAACCACTTCCGCCAAAAGCAGCTTGAGCCGTTCGCCCTCCACTTCGCACCAGGCGCCGGGGAAGGGGCTGAGGCCGTGAATATGGGCGCGCAATTCCTGTGCAGGCCGGGTCCATTCGATGCGGGCTTCCGCCTTGTCGATCTTTTTGGCATAGATCACGCCCTCTTCCCCTTGCGGGCGGGGGGTAAGGCTGCCATCGGCGAGGCCCTCGAGCGCCGGGACAATGGCCTCGGCACCCAGCTGCGCGAGAGCATCATGCAGGCTGCCGGTGGTGTCTTCAGGTTGGATAATGACGCGTTTTTCCAGCAGCACCGGTCCGGTGTCCAGCCCTTCTTCCATCATCATGATGTCGACGCCGCTCTCCTTGTCCCCGGCCATGATCGCCCGGTGGATCGGCGCCGCTCCGCGCCAGCGCGGCAGCAGCGAGGCATGGACATTGACGCAACCCAGTCGCGGCGCGTCGAGAATGGCTTTTGGCAGCAGCAGCCCGTACGCCACCACCACGGCCACATCCAGGTTGAGGGCGGCGAATTTCTCTTGTTCCTCTTCGGATTTCAGGCTGGTCGGGGTATGGACCGGGATGCCGTGTTGTTCGGCAAAGGCGTGAACCGGGGAGGGGCGTTCCTTCTTGCCGCGTCCGGCCCGGCTCGGCGGCTGGCTGTAGACGGCGGCCACGTCATGGCCGGCGCCAAGCAGGGCGCGCAGGGTGGGAACGGAAAAGTCGGGAGTGCCCATAAAGGCTATACGGAGCGGCGTTGCCATGGGTCTCTCCCCTGCCAGAATGAATTACAGTACTTTGTCCCGGGTCAGTTTCTTGACCTTCTTCACCATTATATCCCGCTTCAGCTTGGACAGGTGATCCACAAACAGGATGCCGTTGAGGTGATCCATTTCATGCTGGATACAAGTGGCGAGCAGGCCGGTGCAATGAATATCCTGTTCCTCACCGTTGTAGTCCAGGTAACGGACCTTGCATTCGGCGGGACGTTCCACTTCCGCATATTGTTCCGGCACCGACAGGCAGCCTTCGTTATAGACGCCCATTTCCTCGCTGGTCCAGTAAATGTCCGGGTTGACGAAATATTGCGGATCGGGCTCTTCATCATCCCGCGCCAGGTCGATGACCAGTACCCGGATCGGCCGACCCACCTGGATCGCGGCAAGGCCGATGCCCGGCGCGTCATACATGGTTTCCAGCATGTCATCCATGAATTTACGCAGCGCGTCATCCACCTTTTCCACCGGGGTCGAGGAGAATTTCAGCATCGGGTCGGGAACTGTAATAATGGGTAAAATCGCCATTCTGTCTCTATCTTATCTTTCAATCTTCTATCTGGTAGGTAATATGAGAAGGACGCAAGGTCAAGAGATAAGGAAAATCAAGGGAATATACGGGGTGGTCTTAACGGAAACGCACTTAATCGCCATCGGCGCGGCACTTTTCAGCCTGGTCGCCGTTTTGCTCGCCATCTGGTTCATGGGACGGCGCACCGCCGCGTTCCAGGAACAGCTGACCGAGGAGCGCCGCAAGCAGCAGGAGGCCGAGGCCCGGGCCCAGGAAGCCCTGATGCGGATGATGCAGTCCCAGTCGGCGCTCGAAGGCCGTCTGGCCCAGATGTCCGACGCCAGCGCCAAGAGCCAGGCGGAGCTGACCCGGACCCTGGAGGAACGGCTCGACAAGGTCAGCCAGCGCATGGGCGAAAGCCTGGAGAAAACCACCCAAAATACCACCGAAAGCCTGACCGACCTCAAAACCCGGCTGGCGCTGATTGACGAGGCCCAGAAGAATATCACCGAGCTTTCCGGCCAGGTGGTCGGGCTGCAGGATATTCTCAGCAACAAGCAGAGCCGCGGCGCCTTTGGCGAGGTGCAGCTTAACGACCTGGTGTCCGCCATCCTGCCGCCCAGCGCCTACGGCTTCCAGGAGACTCTGGGCAACGGCAAGCGGGCCGACTGCGTGATCAAGCTGCCCAACCCGCCGGGCCCGATTGTGGTCGACGCCAAGTTCCCGCTGGAAAGCTATCACCTGCTGCGCAACGCCCAGGACGAGGGTCAAAACAAGCAGGCCGCCGCCGCCTTCCGCACCGCCATCAAAAAGCATGTGAAGGATATCGCCGAAAAATATATCGTCACCGGCGAGACGGCGGAATCGGCGCTGATGTTCCTGCCCAGTGAAGCGGTCTATGCGGAACTGCACGCCAATTTCCCCGACCTGGTGGAGGAAAGTTTCCGCGCCAAGGTGTGGATCGTCAGCCCGACCACGCTGATGGCGACCCTGAATACGGTGCGGGCGGTGCTCAAGGATGTGCGCATGCGCGAGCAGGCGGGGGTGATTCAGAAGGAAGTGGGGACCCTGCTCATCGATGTGGATCGACTGGACAAGCGGGTGGGTAATTTACGCAGTCATTTTAATCAGGCAGAAAAAGACATCAAGGAAATCGAAACTTCGAGCGGCAAGATCTCCAAGCGTGCTGAAAAGATCGAAGCCCTGCAACTGGAAGAAGGCGAGAGCGCAGGCGCGGTACTGGAAACGGCAAGAGGTCAGCTGGACGGGGAATAGGTTTTATGTAGGGGGAGCGAATGTCTCAAGACGAATATCCAACGTGTAGGTATGAAACTCCTGACGGGAGTTTCAAGTGTTCGCGCGTTTCTCAAGATGACAGAGGATATTGCACTGGTCACCTTCATGTTGATGGATTTGATGGTACGGGATTGGATCAGGCTGCACTTGAGGAGATGATAGAGAAAAAAGATGGAACATGGACTGGTCTACAATTTATCAGCGAAGTGAAACTTGATGATTTGAAGATTGATTTCCCAATTGATGCTCGAAGAACAAAATTCCATGGGCTTGAGTTATCGAAGATTTTGTTGAAAGAGGAAATTAATTTTTCGGACGCCAGTTTTAAGAACAAGATTATTTTTAGGGACAAAGTCATTTTTTGTGAGAGTGCTATTTTTTTGAATGTTAACTTCAATTGTGTCGTGACGTTTGAGAATGGAACTTCTTTTGAGGGTGTAGCTGATTTTCGCAAGGCGGTGTTCACAGGATATGTGCAGTTTTCCCATGTGAATTTTTGCCATCCTCCAAAATTCGATGCTTGCGCATTTGAGGATGATTTCTTGGCTAAGAGTAGTTTTTTAAACGGCTGCAGTTTTAGTGGCACAGTTTTCCATGAGGCGGTTAAATTTTTAGGGAATCGTAGTCATGTACTAGTGGTAGATTCGGCCACAATACACGTTCATACCGGTCAGGGGGAACTCAATCAAAAAGAAGAAAGCAACAAAACTTTACTCCAAGGGGGAGGAGCAAAGTTGAGAGAAAGTATAATTTCACTAAAAAACTTATTTATTGGTATAAAGAAAAAGACGCAAAATTACTTCAAGGCGTTAATTAGCCGGACAAAAAAGATTAGTACAAGGGTGGCTAATTTTATTAATGATCCAAGTGTTGAATTTATTAGCTCAATGTCAGGTAAAATTTATTTCGAGGATGTTAAATTTTTAAAACCTGAAAAAGTCTGGATTGAACGAGCAGACTTTCGAAAAGCTCTTGTTAAAGGTACATATTTTAACGGTGTTTCCTTGGTTGGAGTAAATTGGGAACAAGAGAAACTAGGTAGGAACGGAATTTATGACGATGTTTTTCTCATGGAAAGTTTCAGTGGAAAAAGTAGGGAGTTTGTTTATCCGGTAATCGAGAGTCAATATCGGCATCTTCGAACTGTTTTGGAGAACAATAAAGATTTTTTGGCCGCGAGTGACTTTTACATTGGGGAAATGGACTACCGGCTTCGTCAAAAAGGCATTTTAGGTAGGTTTTTTTCCATATCGGCATTCTATAACTATTTAAGTCGTTATGCTACACGACCACTGAGAGCCATATTTGCTTATTTTGTTTTGCTAGGGATTTACATAACTCTATCTATACTAATTACAGGTGATTTTGTCTGTCTGTGGGAAAGGGCTTACAGTGGTCTCTCGCTTATGACGCTGAAAGCCTCTTCAAATACTCTTGAGTTTGACGGCCCGCACAAGTGGCTCGATCTTGCCTTCCGGATCATCGGGCCGTTTCAGATTGCGTTGATTGCCCTTTCAATCCGAAATCAGGTGAAACGCAACTAGCTTTCCACAACCAGGGCAAGAAAATTATATATTAGAAAAGACTTTTTTAACTATTGCCTTATATAACGGAACCTGTGTCTGGTTCCGTTTATCCGCAATCCTGACCGTCACAGGCGAACCAGCCCCGAGTATTGTTTGACGGTCACCCTCTTTGAGGCTTCTCCCCCGTCCCCTGGGAGAAGCCTCTTTTTTGGCCGGACTGTCAGTCTTTAGACCGCAGGTTCTCTATGTTTTCTTCCCAGTTGGCGCCGTCAAAGTCGCTGTAATTGATGCCTTCGGTGGTGCCCGGGTCCAGGCAATTGACGTTGACGCTGATGCCATCGGGATGGGAGCGCGGGGTATAGAAGCTTTTCACGCCACAGACGCTGCAGAAAGTATGTTTGGCGGTATGGGTGTTGAACGTATAGGTGGTAATGATGTCGGCGCCGCTTTTCAGATGAAAATCCTCTTTGGGCACAATAAGATGGACAAAACCGGTCTTGGAACACATGGAGCAGTTGCAGCGCACGGCGTCAATCACCGCCGGGGCTTCGACTTCAAAAGTGACCGTTCCGCAATGGCAGGAACCCCGGTGTTTCATGATGTGGCTCCTTAGAACGGCTGGCGGGAGTTGAGGGCGGCGGTCAGGGTGCCGTCGTCCAGGTAGTCCAGTTCACCGCCGACCGGGACGCCATGGGCGAGGCGCGAGACGCTGACCCCGCTATTCTTCAGCCGGTCGGTGATATAGTGGGCGGTGGTCTGGCCGTCGACGGTGGCGTTGGTGGCGATAATCACTTCCTGCACGCCCTCTTCATCGGCCCGCTCGATCAGGCCGGCGATATTGAGGTCATCGGGACCGATTCCGTCCAGCGCCGACAGGGTGCCGCCGAGCACATGATAAAGGCCGCGGTAGCTGCCGGCCCGCTCCAGGGCCCAGAGATCGGCGACTTCCTCGATCACGCAGATGGTGCTTTTGTCGCGGCGCTCGTCTTCGCAGATATGGCAGGGATCGCTGACATCCAGGTTGCCACAGGTGGAACAGGGGTGGACATGTTCGGCGACGCTGGCCAGGCTCGCCGCCAGCGGCTTCATCAGCGTGTCCTTTTTCTTGACCAGATGCAGCACCGCGCGCCGCGCCGAACGGGGACCGAAGCCGGGCAGCTTGGAGAGAAGCTGGATCAGCTGGTCAAGTTCGCTGTTGGAGGTGCGGGTGCGGTACACGGCGAATCCTTATGGGGTCAGAACGGCAGGTTGAAGCCTTCCGGCAGTTTCAGGCCGCCGGTCAGTTTCTGCATTTCTTCCTGGGTGCGGACTTCCACTTTGGCTTTGGCGTCGTTGCAGGCGGCGACGATCAGATCCTCGACCACTTCCACATCGTCGCCGGTGAACAGGCTGGGGTCGATCTTGACGCTTTTCACGTCGCTCTTGCCGTTGAGGGTCACGGTGACCAGACCGGCGCCGGCGGTGCCGGTCACTTCCAGCTCTTCCAGGGAGGCCTGCATTTCGGCCATCTTGCTCTGCATTTCCTGGGCCTGTTTCATCATTTTACCGAGGTTTTTCATCATCACTCCTTCAAATCGTCCGGGCAGCTGTTCCGCGTTACGGCCTTTATGTAGGTCCTGAGTGGAATTAGTTCAATTGTCTATTGGCCGGGAGCCTTAAAAATCGTCCGCATCGAGGCCGAATTCATCGGCGCCGACCATGAAATCGCCGCTGCCCTCGATTCCGGCCGTGAGGCTATCTGCGGCAAATTCATCCATTTTCCTGCGGATGTCTGAGATTTTTGCGCCGGGGAAGGTTTCCAGCACCGCCCTGACCAGAGGATTGTCCGTCAGCCGGGCCTGCAGTTTTTCGGCCTCGTGCAGTTCCTTTTCATAGAGGCTTTTGTCGCCCTGTTCCGAGGACAGCGAGACGACCCAGCGCTGGCCGGTATATTCCCGAAGCTTTTCCGAGGCCTTGCCGATCAGGTCGCGCGGCGCCTTGTCATTGAGGCGGATGTCGAGCCGGCCCCTGGAAAAGCTTACCAGATGGCAATTTTCCTTGAGGTGGAAGGCAAGGGTCGCTTCATGCTGTTCTTCAAATAGTTTGACCACATCCTCGAAGGTTTCCGGCGACGGCAGGCTCGTCTCCTGCGCCGGCATAGGGTCCGCTGCGAGCAGAGAGGACTGCCCCGTCGCCCCCTGGATCACCCGGAACGCCTGGGGTGCGCCACCTGGAACGCCGCCTTGAACGTGACTGTTCGACTGCGCCGTAGCGCCACTGCCGTTGCCGCCCTGTCCATTTCCGGCAGGCGCCGCCGGCGCGCTTCCGGCAGAGGCCGGAGTATCCTGCAGCTTTTTCACCAGTTCGCCGGGGGTCGGCAGGTTGGCCACATGGGTCAGGCGCACCAGCAC
The DNA here is from genome assembly GCF_006385175.1 of Emcibacter nanhaiensis. Lineage (NCBI taxonomy): Bacteria > Pseudomonadati > Pseudomonadota > Alphaproteobacteria > Emcibacterales > Emcibacteraceae > Emcibacter > Emcibacter nanhaiensis. The sequence goes on along the minus strand of NZ_VFIY01000018.1, from coordinate 631,565 downwards.
CATCTCCGCCGCCAGCAGCGGCGAGGGGGCGATACGCACTTCCTCAAGGCCTTTGAGCAGCATCTGCCAGGCGCGGGTCAGCACCGGGATACTTAAAGAGGAGGCCATGTCCTTGCCCTGGCTGCGTTCGGCCTCGCTGGTCACCACTTCCTCACCGGCGTCAGGCACCACCTTGAGGCGGGTCAGCCAGTGGGTCAGCTCCAGCATATCCTGGAAAATCACCACCGGGTCGGCGCCATGGTCATACTGGTGGCGCAGCAGCCGCAAAGCTTCGGCGCTGTCGCCTTTCATGCAGGCCTGGTAGAGGTCCAGCACCTGGGCGCGGTCGGCCAGGCCCAGCATGTCGCGGACCTGTTCCTCAGTCACCTTGCCGGCGCCGTGGGCGAAGGCCTGGTCGAGCAGGCTGAGGCCGTCACGGACGGAGCCTTCGGCGGCGCGGGAAATCATGGCCAGCGCATTGTCGTCGATCTCGCAGCCTTCCTTCTCGGCGATGCGGCGGAAATGGCCGGAAAGTTCCTCGATGGAGACCCGGCGCAGGTCGAAGCGCTGGCAGCGGCTCAGCACCGTGACCGGCACCTTGCGGATTTCGGTGGTGGCGAAAATGAACTTCACATGCTCCGGCGGTTCCTCCAGCGTTTTCAGCAGCGCGTTGAAAGCGTTGCGGGACAGCATATGCACTTCGTCGATGATGTAGATTTTGTAGCGGGCGTTGGTGCTGGCGTAGCGCACGCCCTCGATGATCTCGCGGATATCGTCGACGCCGGTGCGGCTCGCCGCATCCATTTCCATCACGTCCACATGGCGGCTTTCGGCAATGGCCTTGCAGTTTTCACAAACGCCGCAGGGATTGATGGTCGGCCCGCCGGTGCCGTCCGGGCCGGTGCAGTTCAGCGCCTTGGCGATGATGCGGGCGGTGGTGGTTTTCCCCACGCCGCGCACGCCGGTCAGGATGAAGGCATGGGCCAGGCGGCCGGTCTCGATGGCGTTGGACAGGGTGCGGACCATTGCTTCCTGGCCAATAAGCTCGTCAAAATTCGTCGGGCGGTATTTGCGTGCAAGAACGCGGTATTCGGTATTGCTGTCGGTTTCTGCCATGGCCTCAATATATCATGTTATCTGTTCTTCACAGATACTATATCGGCTCTGGGGATCATTGCCACCGAAGAATTGAGGAACGGGAAAAAATGTCGGATCAGGGAAGGGATCGGTGAGAGATTGAACGACCCGGGATGTTTCGTTACGGCTGCTCCCTTCCGGGCCTGACCGGGTTGGCGAAGATGCCCGTCCGCCAATCTCTCGGGGCCTATATGGAATTTTTTTGTCACAAATTCAAGGGAAATCGGAGTCATTCCGTTACAGCCGTCTGGTAATGTCCCTGATGATGTGGCAGTCTGCCGCAAAAGAAGGAGCTTTTCATGTCGACACGTGCCCTCCATCTGGAGCCCTGCGCCTTTGCCGGTTTTCCCCTGAATCCGGCCGATCATCTGCGCACCGACGATAAATGGATCGGGGAGCGGCTCGAAGATCCCGACACCCTGTTTCTGGTGTTCCACCAGATGAAGCCGCTGATGGACGTGTCGGACCGGAACAAGCCGGTGCCCGGTTTCCTGGACCGCTCGCAGGTGCCGGACGCGGCGCTGAAGACAGCGGTCTTCATGGGCTTGCTCGAGGAGACGGCGGTGTTCGCCGTGGAACTGGGGGACACGATTTCCGAACAGGAGGCCAGCGGCGAGACCGCCAAATTCATCGACCTGCGCAGCGTGGCCCTGCAGATGGTGTATGAGGAATTTTCCCCGCTGCCGGCGCTGATGGGCAAGGCCAAGTCGCTGCTCGACTGGCATGCCCGGCACGGCTTCTGCGCTGTGTGCGGCGCCGGGACCGAAGCTGGCCAGGCGGGTTATCTGCGCCAGTGTCCGTCCTGCAAGGCCCAGCATTTTCCCCGTACCGATCCGGTGGCGATCATGCTGGTGCACCGGGGGGACCAGATGCTGGTCGGGCGCGGCGTCGGCTGGCCGGCCGGCAATTTTTCCGCGCTGGCCGGATTTATCGAGCCGGGCGAGACCATCGAGGAAGGCTGTCGGCGGGAAGTCAGGGAGGAGGTCGGGATCGAGATCGGCCAGGTGGACTATATCAAGAGCCAGCCTTGGCCCTTTCCCTCCAGCCTGATGATCGGCCTCTATGCCGAGGCGCTGACTGAGGACATCCGGATCGACGATAAGGAACTGGAGGAAGCCCGCTGGGTCAACCGGGCGCAGGCGAAACTGCTGCTGCTGACCGGCGGCACAGATGATCTGCGCCTGGCCCCCTATCCCATTGCCATCGCCCGCCACCTGATCGAGAAATGGGTGGCCGAGGGCGATTGAGCCAACTCTTCCTTGTTCAGGCGCGCCAGAAGGCGGGCGTGAAAATCACAATCACACTGAGGAATTCCAGCCGCCCCAGAATCATGCCGGCGACCATGATCCATTTGGCCGGATCGGACAGGTCGGCGAAGTTGCCGGCCGGGCCGACCATTTCCCCGAGGCCCGGGCCCACGTTGGCAATGGCGGTGGCGGAGCTGGAAATGGCGGAGATGAAATCCAGGCCGGTGAGGGACAACAGGAACGTCATGATCAGCAGGCTGATGAAATAGATGCTGAAATAGAGGATAACGCCGGCGATAACCGTGTCGTCGACCCGCTGGTAGTTGAACATATTGACCGAGATTTTTTTCGGGAAATAGAGGGACTGCAGCATATTGCTGAAATACTGCCCCAGGATCTGGAAGCGGAAAATCTTGATCCCGCCGGCGGTGGAGCCGCTGCAGCCGCCGATAAAAGTCACCATGAACAACAGTCCGATCACCGGATGACCCCACAGGCCGTAATCTTCCAGCGCGTAGCCGGTAGTGGTGATGAGGCTGACTACATGGAAGGTGGCCGTGGTCAGGCTGTGGCCCAAGCCGCCATGTTTGTCGATCATCAGGTAGGCGGTGGCAAACAGTGACAACATGGCCACCAGGGTCAGGAAGCCCTTGATCTGGGACAGCGGCGGCCGTCTTTTCATGAAGGTGGACGACAGGAACATATAAAAAGTAAAGGGCAGGGAGCCTGCCAGCATGAAGGTAATGCCCGTCCAGGCGACCCCGGCGCTGTTAAAATGACCGAGCGAGTTGTTATACGGGGAATAGCCGCCGGTCGACAGGGTGGTCATGGCGTGGTTGGCGGCATCAAGGAACCCCATGCCGGCCAGCCGGTAGCACAGGAAGCAGGCCAGCGTCAGGAACATGTACCAGAGCGCGATATTTTTCATCAGCTGATGGGTGCGTTCCGCCGGTTTATCATGGGTATCGGAAGATTCGATCCGGAACAGCTGCATCCCGGATACCCTGAGGAAGGGCAACAGGATGATCACCATGAAGACCACACCGATGCCGCCGATCCATTGCAGGATCGATCGCCACAGGATGATCCCCGGCGGCAGTTTCTCGAGGTCGGCGAAAATGGTCGATCCGGTGGTGGTCAGGCCGGAGACGGTTTCAAAGAAAGCGTCGGTATAACTGAGGCCGATATCCGCCTGGGCCAGCGGCAGGGCCCCGAACAGGCAGCAGCTGATCCAGATCAGGTTGGTGAGGATAAAGCCTTCCTTGAGGGAGAGCTGGGCGATCTCACCCCGGAAGGCGGCAATCATCATGATCCCGGCCAAGGCGGTGAGTACGGCCGACAGGATAAAGGCCTGCCAGTCGGGGTTATGAGCCTCCAGGTCCAGCAGCAGGGGAATCAGCATGGTCAGGCTGAGCGCCAGCAGAAACTGTCCGGTAATGAAAAGCAGGTTATGCAGTCGCATGGCCAAATACCCCTTACAAATTTCCTAGTCTTTCCACAGGTTCCGGAGGAACAGGATGATGGCGATGAAAAAGGTCACGACCGCGGCCAGCACCACTTCCTGCAGGAAGCCCTCCCTGTGTTTTTCCAGCCAGCCGCTTTCCACCAGTCCGATCCATTCCAGGAAGCTTTCGATGCCGGACGCCAGGGCATATTCCAGTTCAAAGGTGACCAGCGCCACAAGGCACACGCCCATGATGGCCAGCACGATGACAAACAGGACCTTGCGGATATTTTTTGTGGAAAACTGTGGCTCGGTCATTTGTCTTGTTCCTCGGGCTTCCGGACCAGGTATGGAGAAGAGGTTTTTGCCATTATACTTCCTTTGCCAGCGCACGGAAGTGATTAAGCAAATCCGGCAGAAAAACATTGTCCACATTGCGGGCGTGCGCCAGGTAAATCTGCTGGCTGATCACCGGCGCTTCGTTTACAACTTTCAGGGCCTTGCGGTCAAGGTCGGCCTGAACCATGGTGCGGGGAAAATAGCCGTAGCCGCCGTTGCGCAGCAGGTACTGCAGGCCGTAACTGCCCATGCTGAAGGTCAGCCCGGCGACGCTGAGATAAGGGTAATAATGGTCGCGATTGCTGCGGAATTCCTCGCCCCATTCAATATCGATATAGCGGGCGGCGAACTCGTCGGCCCGCTCGGGCGAGGGGACCGGGTCGTCACAGCCGCTGACCAGCAGGAAATCCTCGCGGTACAGTTTTTCCGCCTCGATTCCCGGCAGGCTCGGCGCCGTCAGCAGCACGGCAATATCCAGCACCCCTTCCTGCATCTTGCGCACCAGGTCCGAGGCAATGCCGAAATGGAGATGGAAGGCAACGGCGGGAAACTGCCTTTGCACCCGCTGCAGCCAGTTCATGGTCAGGGGGTGCCACAGGCTCGGGCGCACGCCGATGCGGAAATAATCCTGGTAGCTTCGGGTGCTGGCCACCTTGTAGCGGGCCTTGTCCCACAGCTGCACGAAGCTGAGCGCGCAGTCGCGGAAGTTCCGGCCGGCGACGGTCATGGTCGCGCCCGACTTGTTGCGCACGAACAGCGGTTTGCCGAGCTGTTCTTCCAGCGACTTGATGCGGGCGCTGACCGTGGACTGGGTGACATGCAGGCGCTTGGCCGCATCCCGGAAGTTGCCGCAGTCCACAATCGCCAGAAATGTTTGGGCCAAAGTGACATCCATGGCGCCTTAAATACAAATAAAATGAACTTATGTCCATTTAAATTCGCAAATATTGATACTAAAGGATGTGACGCTTAATGTTCCCGCTTGATAGTCTTTAGCAGCACCTCCAGCGCCGCTTCCAGTTCCGCCTCCCGGAAATGGCCGTAACCGAGGGCAAAGCCGCGGTTTTGGGTGGGGCCGTGCCGGAAATTATCGAGGGCCGGGAGGTAGATGTCGTTTTCCCGGAGCGCCGTTTTCAACCGGTCATAGAGCGGGCGGGCGTTCACCTTAAGGAAACAATGGATACCGGCCTCGAGACCCATGACCTCTATTTCCGGCGAAAGGTCCTGAAGCCCCTTGCGGACAATGCGGTTGAGGGTTTCATAATGGCGGCGCAGGCGGCGGAGATGCCGGTCCATGTCGCCCGCGTCCATAAATTCCGCGACCGCCTGCTGGACCAGGGCCGGGGGCTGGCCGTGATTGATGCCGATTTCCCGGGTCAGGGCATGGCGCAGGCTTTGCGGCGCGATAATATAGCCCAGCCTGATGGACGGGCTCAGGCTCTTTGACAGGCTCGAGAGGTAAACCACATGACCGGCGCTGTCCTGGGCCTTGAGGCTCGGCAGCGGGGTGACGCCGTAACGGAATTCGCTGTCATAGTCATCTTCCAGGATCAGGGCGTCGCGCTCACGGGCCCAGTCCAACAGGGCCAGCCGTCGCCCGAGCGATAATCGCGGTCCCATGGGAAACTGATGGGACGGGGTGCAGAACAGGATCGACGGCTGGTTTTGGGGGGTGTCGAGTCCGTCCAGACGGATGCCTTCGCTGTCAATTTCCTGCAACCGGACGGCGTGGTCATAGCGGCGGAAGGCGGCATGGGCGGCCTTGAAACAGGGATTTTCCAGATAGATGACCGGATCGGCGGGGCGGCAAATTCGGGCAATCAGGTCAAGACTGCTGGCGACGCCGCTGGTGATAATGACCTCCTCGGCCTCGCAGGCAATGCCCCGATAGCGCCGTACATGGTCGGCAACCGCCTGTCGCAGCGGGGCGAGTCCCTCCGGTGGCGACTGGTCCAGGCCGCGCGTATTGTTCAACGCCCGGCGCCAGGCCCGTTTCCAGTCGGTGTGATGCAGCAGTCCCTCCGCCAGTCCGCCGAGGGAAAAATCATATTTCCAGTTTCGGCTTGCCGATGGGGCAGGCTGAACCGGCAGCCACTCCGGTCCCCGGTAATCGACGGCCTGCGGCGGGGGCGTAGCGGTCACACTATCGCTGACGAAACTGCCTTCGCCGTGTCGGGTTTCCAGATACCCTTCCGCCTGCAACTGGTCATAGGCATTCAGGACCACAATGCGGGAGACGCCGAGAGTCTCGGAGAGCCCACGGCTCGACGGCAGCCGGGCCCCTGGGGCAAGCTGTCCTCCGTTGATGGCGGATTTCAGCTTTTGCACCAGCTGCAGCTGCAGGGGTGCCTCAAGGGTGCGATCAAGATGAAGAGTGAATTCAGTGGTCATAATAAAATAATAATAAAATGGATATTTATTATATCCATTATGGGGACTATCCACAAGCCCATGAGTTATCTGACAAAAGGAAAATATAATGGCACGTGGATATGATCTTGAGAGCCGGCCGGCCAACCGGCACCGGCGCGGACATCTGGGTAAGGACGATGAGTGGATCCGGGATTTCATCAGCCGGGCGCCGCTTGGCTATTTTGCCAGCCGTTGGGATGACCAGCCCTTCATCCATCCCATGACTTACGTCTATGATCCGGAGCGGCACTGCATTTATGCCCACGGATCCGTTGTCGGCCGGCGCCGGGCCAATACGGAACGTCATGACAAGATGGCTTTCTGCGCGACGGAGATGGGCAGGCTGTTGCCCAGCAACCGGGCGCTGCATTTTTCCAGTCAGTATCGTAGCGTTATGGCGTTCGGTAGAATCCGCCATGTGGAGGATCGGGCGGAAATGGAGCACGGGCTGTACAGCCTGATCGATAAATATTTCTCCCCTCTTGCCCTGAACGAGAACTATAGTCCCATCGTTCAGGACGACATTGACCGGGTGACCGTCTTTGCCCTCGATATTGAAAGCTGGAGCGGCAAGGAAAACTGGAAGGCAATGACCAGCCAGAATGACGGCTTTCCACCTCTTGCCGAGGCTTGGCACAAGGACGAGGCATTTCCCATGTCCTTCGGCAGAATGGCACCATCGGAAGACCGGTGAACAGGGAATGAAATCTTGACTTCCAGCGGGAAAACGGCCTAATAGGCCCTGAGAAATGCCACCCGAAAGACCACCGCCGGAAGACCATAAAGGAAAGACCATGCCCGAGTATCGTTCAAAGACCTCCACCCACGGCCGCAACATGGCCGGTGCGCGCGCCCTGTGGCGGGCCACAGGCGTCAAGGACAAGGACTTCGGCAAGCCGATCGTGGCGGTGGTCAACAGCTTTACCCAGTTCGTGCCGGGCCATGTCCACCTCAAGGACCTGGGCCAGATGGTGGCGCGCGAGATCGAGGCCAGCGGCGCCATCGCCAAGGAGTTTAACACCATCGCCGTCGATGACGGCATTGCCATGGGTCATGACGGCATGCTCTACAGCCTGCCGAGCCGCGAGATCATTGCTGACTCGGTGGAATATATGGTGCAGGCCCATTGCGCCGACGCCATGGTCTGTATTTCCAACTGTGACAAAATCACCCCCGGCATGCTGATGGCGGCGTTGCGCCTTAATATCCCCGCCATTTTTGTGTCCGGCGGGCCGATGGAGGCCGGCAAGACCGAAGGCGTCAACCACGGGCTCGACCTGGTCGACGCCATCGTCATGGGCTCCGATCCGCAGGTCAGCGACGAGGTGGTGGAGCAGGTGGAACGCAGCGCCTGCCCGACCTGTGGTTCCTGTTCCGGCATGTTCACCGCCAACAGCATGAACTGCCTGACCGAAGCCCTGGGCCTGAGCCTGCCCGGCAATGGCACCGCGCTCGCCACCCATGCCGACCGCAAGGACCTGTTCCTGGAAGCGGCGCGCCGGATCGTCGAAAACTGCAAGAAATATTATCTGGAAAATGATGAAAGCGTGCTGCCGCGTTCCGTGGCCAATTTCAACGCGTTCGAGAATGCCATGACCCTGGACATCGCCATGGGCGGTTCTACCAACACGGTGCTGCATATCCTGGCCGCGGCCCAGGAGGGTGAGGTCGATTTCACCATGGAGGACATCGACCGGCTCAGCCGCAAGGTGCCCAATGTCTGTAAAGTGGCGCCCATGAGCCAGGACTATCACATTGAAGACGTGCACCGGGCCGGCGGCATCATGGGTATTCTTGGCGAGCTCAGTCGCGCCGGCCTGATCCATCGCGACAGCCCGACCGTTTATGCGGACAGCCTGGGTGAGGCCATTGATTATTTTGATGTCATGACGTCAACGGACGACAAGGTGAAGGAATTCTTCCGCGCCGCCCCGGGCGGGGTGCCGACCCAGGAAGCCTTCTCCCAGAACAAGCGCTATGACGAACTGGATACCGACCGGGAGAACGGTTGTATCCGTAGCGTGGAACATGCCTTCAGCAAGGACGGCGGGCTCGCCGTACTGCGCGGCAACCTGGCCCTGGACGGCTGTATCGTCAAAACCGCAGGAGTCGATGAAAGCATCCTCAAGTTCAGCGGCCCGGCCAAAATCTACGAGAGCCAGGAAGATGCGGTCGAAGCTATCACCGGCGGCAAGGTAGTTGACGGTGATGTGGTCATCATCCGTTACGAGGGTCCGAAAGGCGGGCCCGGCATGCAGGAAATGCTTTATCCGACCAGCTTCCTCAAATCCATGGGGCTCGGCAAGGCCTGCGCCCTGATCACCGACGGGCGCTTTTCCGGCGGCACCTCCGGCCTCAGCATCGGCCATGTGAGCCCGGAAGCGGCCTCTGGCGGCGCCATCGGTCTGGTCGAAGAAGGGGACATGATCGATATCGATATCCCGGGCCGCAGCATCAGCATCCGCCTTTCCGATGAGGAACTGGCCAAGCGCCGCGCCGCCATGGACGCCAAAGGCGACAAGGCCTGGCAGCCGGCCGAAGCCCGTCCCCGGGTGGTGAGCCGGGCGCTGCAGGCCTATGCCCTGATGGCGACGTCTGCCGACAAGGGCGCAGTCAGGGATATTTCCGGCCTGATCCGGAAAGGCTGAATTCAGTCACAGGAAAAAGTGAGGGGGCCGGTCCTTTACTGACCGGCCTTTTTACGTTGTTCGATGCGGTAGTCCGCTTGTGGATAGGTGCCGAGCAGGCGGATATCATTGGTGAAAAAATCCAGTTCCTCCATGGCCAGCTTGACGCTGGGATCATCCGGGTGGCCTTCGATATCGGCATAAAACTGGCTGGCATTGAAGCTGCCTTCCAGCTGGTAGCTTTCCAGTTTGGTCATATTGATGCCGTTGGTGGCAAAACCGCCCAGCGCCTTGTACAGCGCCGCCGGCACGTTCCGGGTCTGGAACAGGAAGGTGGTGACACAGGGGATGTCGCTCGGGGCAATCTTTTCATCCCGGGACAGGATCACAAAGCGGGTGGTGTTATGTTCCGCATCCTCGATGCCTTCGCGCAGGCTTTCCAGGCCGTAAATTTCCCCGGCCAGCGAAGAGGCGATGGCGGCCATGCCCGGATCCTTGATCTGGGACAGCAGCTTGGCCGCCCCGGCGGTATCGGTATAGGCTTCGGCCTTGAGGCCCCATTCAGCAATATGGCCCCGGCACTGGCCCAGCGCCTGTTCGTGGCTGCGCACCAGGTCCAGGTCTTCCATTTTGGTGCCCGGCAATACCAGCAGGTGGTGGTTGACCCGCTGGAAATGTTCGCCGACGATATGCAGCTTCTTGTGCGGCATCAGCTGGTGGATGTCGGCGACCCGTCCGGCCACTGAATTCTCGATCGGGATCATGGCAAATTCGGCCTGGCCGTTTTCCACGGCGTCAAAGGCGGCGTCAAAGGTGGCACAGGGCAAAGCTTCACGATCCGGAAAAAAAGTCCGGCAGGCCAGATGGGAATAGGCGCCGGGTTCTCCCTGAAAAGCGATCAGGGTGCTGTTGGATTGGCTTGTCTGCTCTGTGGTGGCCATTTGTGGTCCTTATCTGCCTTTTGGCGATTTACTTCTGATAACTTGGCTTTGTCCCATTCTGTCACGGGATCATCCAGATAGACTACAAATTGGGCATATTTTGCAACAAGAATCTCTTGTCACTAAATAAAAACATCTGTACAAGAACAACCTAGAGGGTGGAATTGGCCACATATTCTGTTGTTTCCCTCAGATATTGCCAGTTTCCGGGTATTTTTGAATTTATAACCACGGGGAAGAGCCTTGGATTCCTTTGAGTTGAATAAAATCGCACTGGCTGTGTTGGTTACACTGTTGGTGGTTATCGGTATTAACAATCTTGGCGAAATTGTTTTCCATGAGGAACATCTGGAAGCAAATGCCTATCCGATTGAAGTTGAAATGGCTGCTGCCGACACCGGTGCTGCTGTTGAAGAAGAAAAGGGCCCGACCCTGGCGGCTCTTCTTGCAACCGCCAGTGCTGCAGACGGGGAAAAGGTCTTCAAGAAATGTAAAGCCTGCCACACCGCGGAAGAAGGCGGCAAGAATGGCACCGGCCCGAACCTGTGGGGCATTGTTGGCCGGCCGAAAGGCTCCCATGAAGGCTTCGGTTATTCCGACGCCATGCATGCCAAAGGCGGCAACTGGACCTACGAGGACCTGGATCACTTCCTGACCAAGCCGAAAGATTTCGTTCCCGGCACCAAAATGGCCTTTGCCGGTCTGAAGAAGCCTGAGGATCGTGCTGAGCTGATCATGTTCCTTCATACCCTGAGCAACAATCCGTTGCCGTTGCCGGCCGTCGAAGAGGTGGCTGACCAGGCTGCCGGAGACGCCGCAGAAGCCGTTGACGCCGCTGCGGAAGCTGCCGAGGCAGAAGTTCACTAAGGACTGCCGGAAAGATTTTAAAGAGAGCCGCCCGAAGGGGCGGCTTTTTTTTATGCGTCTTCTGCAGGGGACGGACGCTTGATACAACGGAGCGGTTCCTGGTCGGTCTGGAAGCTGACGATGTTGATGACGTCCTTCAGCGGATCGATACTGACCCGCATGTGGTGGGCGTTGGCGTGCAGCAGATGCATGTCATCCAGCATGAACCCCACATGGCCGGGGAAGAACGCAACATCGCCCCGCTGCGGTACCTCGTCATCACCGAGTATTGTGCCGATGGCCGCTTCCTGCTGGTCGCTGTCGCGGGGAACAAAGACCCCGGTTGTGGCAAAGGCCAGCTGGATCAGGGCGGAGCAGTCCAGTCCGGCGCAGCTTTTTCCGCCCCAGAGATAAGGGGCATAGAGAAGTTTCAGGGCCTCGGCCACCGGGTCGACGCCATACTGGTTGTTGATGTGGGTGCCGTATATCCAGTTTCCATCCACCAGCTGGACAAAACCTTTGACCTGGGTCGGATCGGCGACGCTGACTTCCGACATCTGGTAAATATGTTCGACCGGTTCGCTCTTCGGATCCGGTTCGGCATAGATATGGGTGCTCAGCGCGTCCACATGGTGGGTGCTTGTGAAGATATCCGGGCTCAGAAAATCGATCGGGCAATAGCCCACATACTGGTCCCGGGCGGCCTGTCCCCAGGCCCATCCGTCCCTGATTTCATAGACGGTGAATATTTCGCCATAGAGCAGCTGGCTGACGAGGGCCGTATGGGCGTCGGGAACACCATGGAGCGGCGCCAGGCCACGGGCGACCTGATACCGGCTGCCCGGGACATATTTATCGGCCTGGACAGTCTCCTTCAGGAAGTCAGCGGCAAGATCCTTACGGTAGGGGGTAATTCTGTTGTCAGGGCTCCCCTGCGACATTGCTGTCCCCTTTCAATGCTATTTTTTTTGGGCGTTTTCGTTCGCCTTTTCCATCATTTCCGCAAAATCGGTCAGGAAGACGGCGCCTTTGACCGTACGCTGTATCAAAACATTGCGTTTGTCCGCCTCATCGCGGACACGTTTGAGAAATCCGAGCGTGCTTAACGTGTCGATTGCCCGTGTAATGACCGGTTTGGAAACATTGAGTTCTGCGGCCAGGCCCCGAACCGTGTGCGGCTGCGGTTCAAGATAGACACGCATCAGAACAGCCATCTGGCGGGAAGTAAGATCGGGGATTTTTCTGGTTACCCCGCTGGTCAGCGTTTCCATCCACAATCGCAGGCCCTGATGGCCGCTCAGTTCAAACTCCATGGTATCCCCTCAGCATTTCTTAAGGGCGATATTGCCAAGATATTAACTATCGCGCAACAGCTTTTGCCAATTAGTTTTTGAACCTTTCATGAAGATATGAATATACCGTACGAAGGGCCATGGCCTCACCGCCTTTGGGCCGTCCCGGGCGGTTTGACTGGTTCCAGGCATAGACATCCAGATGCAGCCATTCCCCGGCGCCTTCAGTAAATTCCCGCATAAACAGGGCCGCCGTAATGGCGCCGCCGAAGGGGCTGGAGCCGTTATTGTTCAGGTCGGCAATATCGCTGTCCATGAATTTCAGATAGGGCCCGTAAAGCGGCAGGCGCCAGACCGGATCGCCTTCGCGGATGGCATGCTGGCCCAGGCCGTCGGCCAGTTTCTGGCTGTCGGTAAAGAACGGCGGGATGTCGGGGCCCAGGGCGACGCGGGCGGCGCCGGTCAGGGTGGCGAAATCAATCATCAGGTCGGGCTTTTCTTCGGCGGCGAGGGCCAGGGCGTCACACAGCACCAGCCGGCCTTCCGCGTCGGTGTTGCCCACTTCCACGGTCTTGCCCTTGTAGGTGCGGATCACATCGCCGGGGCGGAAGGCATTGCCGGAGACATTGTTTTCCACGGCCGGGATCAGCACCCGCAGGCGCAGATTCAGCTTCTGTTCCATGATCAGCCGGGCCAGGCCCAGCACATGGGCGGCGCCGCCCATATCCTTTTTCATCAGCAGCATGGCGCTGGACGGTTTCAGGTCGAGGCCGCCGGTATCGAAACAGACGCCCTTGCCGACCAGGGTGACTTTGGGGGCGCCCTCGTCCCCCCAGGTAAAGTCAATCAGCCGCGGGGCTTTTTCCGCAGCGCGGCCCACGGTGTGGATGGCGTTATAGCCTTTCTCCAGCAGTTCATCGCCGACCGTTACCTCACAGGCGGCGGAAAATTCCTTTGCGACTTCAGCGGCTGCCTCAGCCAGGGCGTCCGGCCCCATGTCGCAGGTCGGGGTATTGACCAGGTTGCGGACCAGGAAGGTGGAGCGCACCACCGAAGAGATCAGGGACCGGTCCTGGGTTTCGGGAAGGTAGAGCCGGGAGGCTTTGTCCTTGTCTTTTTTCAGGTAGGTACTGAATTTATACTGGCCCAGGGCCCAGCCCATTGCCGCATGGTAAAACTCCCGCGGATTGGTTTTTTCGGCGAGATGGTAATCACCGGCCGGCAGGGCCTTGGCCAGGCCGCCGAACGCCCAGGGGTCGGCGCTTTCCTCGCCCTCTCCCAGTCCCAGAATGACCGAGGATACTTTTCCTTCGCCGTTGGAAAACTTCAGGTGGGAATGGCGCGCCCCGGTGAATTCGTTGGCGTCCACCCAGTTTTTTTCCGCCTGGGACAGGGAGTTGTACCAGTCCCTGAAGCCGGGCTTGCTGATGGTGCGGATGGCAATGCTGCCGTCAGCCTGGGTGTCGGAGAAAAAAGAGGAAAGGTTTTTGAATTCTGAAGTAGCCACGTGGAAAAAACCTCATATGATGTTGGCAAGTGTTACACGTCATCTTTCTGTAACTTATAAATCAATGGGGATCATCATGTCAGACTTTTCTTTGATAATCGGCAATAAAAATGCCTCCAGCTGGTCCCTGCGGCCGTGGCTGGTCATGAAGGAGGCCGGCCTGGAATTTGAAGAGATCATCGTGGATTTGTTTTCAGGGGCGCGGCAAGAGAAAATCCGGAAGCTTAATCCCGCCGGCCGGGTGCCGGCGCTGCGTCATGGCGGGCAGCTGATCTGGGACAGCTTGGCGATCTGCGAATATATCGCCGAACTGGCGCCGGACAAGAAGCTGTGGCCGGAAGACAGGGCTGCCCGGGCCCGGGCCCGCTCGGTCAGTGCGGAAATGCACGCCGGGTTCCCCACTTTGCGGGGACGGATGCCCATGGCCTGCCTGCAGACCTATCCGACACCGCAACTGGAGGGGGACCTGTTGTGGGAAGTGGGCAGGATCCGGCAGATCTGGCGCGAATGCCTCGAGGCTTCGGATGGACCGTTCCTGTTTGGTCATTTCACCATTGCCGACGCCATGTATGCGCCGGTGGTGTCCCGCTACAGGACCTACCAGGTGCCGCTTGATCCGCCGCTTCAGGCCTATGCCGAACGGATGCTGGAACAAACCGCTATGAAGGACTGGTTCCGGGAGTGCAATCCGGCGGATGTGGAATAAGCCAGTCTAGTTGACGCTGCAGGTCAGCAGGGTGACGTCGACAAAGCTGCGCCGGCCCGGGGTCATGCTGAAGCGATATTCCTTGTCGCCCTGCACGATGCTGTGATGCAGGGGCAGGATGCCGCTGATTTCCTGGGTTTCTCCGCCGGGCAGGGTGAAGGTCAGGGTGACCGGCTTGGTCGGATCAAACCAGGCTTCAGGATTGCCTTCCTCATTCAGGGTCGGGCTGCCGCTGCCGCTGATGGTAATCAGGCCGCGCTCGAAGCTGACATTGCTTTTTTCCGTGTTGACCAGGGTTGTGACCACGAACCGTTTGACTTCTGACTCGGTACCGCAAGCTTCATTGGTGGTCATGCCGCCTACCAGCCGCGCCATGCGCTCGACGGCGACACCTTCGGCCGATTTGTCACTCACCACCTGCAGCAGGTCCCTGACCTGGTCATTGGGGACCAGGGATTGCATCTGTTCCAGAGCCGCCTTGCTGCTGCCCAGTTCCCGGATCAGCTGCTGGTTTTCCTTTTCCAGCTGGTCATATTTGTCCTGGGCGAAGCGATAGTTCTGTTTGGCGATTTCCTGGCCGGTATCATAGGAAAAATAGGCCGTTCCCCCGATCAGGGCACAGAGGAAAATGAATTTCATCATCATCCACAGGCGCTGGGATCTGCGTTTCTGGAGTTCTTTTCTGCGAGCCAGTCCGAGTGACATGTTGTAATCTGCTCCGGTTTTTGTGCATCAAGGCTAATGTGGAAAATGTAAGCCAAAGTTGCAAGCTTTTTTCATGTCAACATGTCAAAAGTGGGGCAATAGAAAAGAGGCTGCCGTCGGCAGCCTCCCGAATATTCTGTGTACGAAAGACTATCTCTCGTCGAAGTCCACGACCACCTTGTCGGTGATCGGGTGGGCCTGGCAGGTCAGGATGAACCCGGCTTCCAGTTCGTCTTCCTCGAGCGAGTAGTTCACATCCATATTGACTTCGCCCTCGATCAGCTTGGCGCGGCAGGTGCAGCAGACCCCGCCCTTGCAGGCGAACGGCAGGTCGGCGCCTTTTTCCAGGGCCGCGTCGAGGATATTCTGGCCGGCGGTCTCCAGGTCGAACTCCATGGAGTTGCCGTCCACGACCACCGTGACCTTGGCCACATGATCGGCTAGCTCTTCCGGCACTTCGGCAACATCAGCTTCTTCACCTTTCTGCACCGTGGGGGAAGTGAACAGTTCGAAGTGGATGTTTTTCTTGTCCACCTTGCGCTCCGCCAGCAGGTCGGATACGTCGTGGATCATGGTTTCCGGGCCGCAGATATAATATTCATCGGCACCGCCCGGCGGAATCAGACGATCAAGAATGTCGGCGACTTTATTGCGGTCGATACGGCCATGAAGCAGGTCCACATCCGGCTCTTCCCGGCTCAGGATATTGATCATGTTGAAGCGGTCGATATAGGTATTTTTCAGGTCGACCAGGTCTTCCCGGAAAATAATATCGCGACGGGTCCGGTTACCGTAGATCAGGGTGAAGATACTCTTCGGCTCATAGGCCAGAATGGTTTTGATAATGGACATCAGGGGGGTGATGCCGCTGCCGGCGGCAACGCCGACATAATGATGTTCCTGATCGGGGTGCAGCTCGGTGTAGAAGTTGCCCATCGGGGTCATGACATCCAGTTCGTCGCCTTCCTTCAGCACCTCGTTGGCGAAGGAGGAAAACAGGCCGCCCTTCACTTTTTTGACGGCAACCCGCAGTTCATCGTCGAACAGGCCGGAACAGATGGAATAGGACCGGCGGGTGTCTTCACCGTCGATCACGGTTTTCAGGGTCAGATACTGGCCCTGGATATATTTATATTCTTCCCTGAGTTCATCGGGGACGTGAAAGGCGATGGAGACGGTCTCCTCGGTCTCCCGGCGCAGGTTCGAAATCTTGAGTTTGTGAAAAGTCGGCATATTAAGTTCCTGATAAGACGAATGAGGAACCGGGGCTCCTCAACATTTCTTATAATTTAAGCGTTTCTTATATGTTTGGCATTCATTAAATGCATTTGAAGTAGTCAAACGGCTCCTGACAGTCCTGGCAGCGGTAGAGTGCCTTGCAGGCGGTGGACCCGAACTCGCTGACCTGTGTCGTGTTGTGGGACCCGCAATGGGGGCAGGGAACCTCTTTCTGGCCGCCAAACAGCACCTTTTTATTGGTGGTGCTTTTTTCCGGCGGAGCAATACCGTAGGCGCGCAGCTTCTCCCGGCCTGATTCCGTCATCCAGTCGGTGGTCCACACCGGATGCAGGGAGGTTTTGACCCGGAAATTGGTATAGCCATTGCTGTCCAGGGCCGCCTTGATATCTTCTTCAAGCATATTCATGGCCGGACAGCCGGAGTAGGTTGGCGTAATGACCACTTCCAGTGACCCGTCATCCTCGAAATTGACTTCCCGGGCAATGCCGAGATCGACAATGCTGAGCACCGGGATTTCCGGGTCCTTCACGTCTTCGAGAAGGGCCCAGACTTTTTCCGTTTCAGAGGAGGGTTGGGGAGCAGTCATTTCGCAAATGTCCTACCACTGGCAGTTGGGGAAACGGCGCTGCATATACTGCAGTTCAGACAGGATATGGCCCATATATTCGCTATGGTGCCCCTGTTTGCCGCCGGACTGCATCCAGTCGTTTTCGGGGCGTTTCAGGGTGGCTTCCGCCAGCAGTTCATTGACGACGCCGTCCCAGTCCGCTTTCAGGGTGGAGACATCAACGGCGATACCCTGTTCGGCGAGGTCTCTCTCGAAGTCGCTCAGGGTGAACATTTCACCGGTGAACATCCAGACATCGTCGATTGCTTTCTGGGCGCGCTCGTGGCTTTCTTCGGTGCCGTCACCGAGCCGGATCAGCCATTCACTGCTGAACCGCAGGTGGTATTTGACTTCCTTGAGGGATTTTTCGCCGATGGCGGCCAGGGTTTCGTCCTTGCTCTGCATCAGTTTTTCATAGAACAGCTTGGCAAAGGCGCTGAAGAAAAACAGTTTGGCCATGCTGTAGCCCCAGTCGTTGTTGGGCATCTCGGTCAACAGCAGGTTGCGATAGTCCATTTCGTCGCGCAGATAGGCGATATCGTCTTCTGTCTTGCCGGTAATTTCACCCGCATAGGTGAACAGTTCCCGGGCCTGGCCGATGTAGTCCAGGGCGCAGTTGGACATGGCGACATCAAGTTCAAGGGTCGGGGCAAGGTAGCACCATTCTGACAGGCGGTGTCCCATAATCAGGGCATTGTCTCCCAGAAGGGTGGCATAGTCCGCGACGGCTTTACGATTTGTATCGGTCATTTGTCACTCCTTGGTCAGGGATTACATTTTGCCCACTTCTTTGGGGATGTCGTAGAAGGTGGGGTGGCGATAGATTTTGCTGTCGGCCGGCTCATACAGGCTGTCTTTGTTTTCCGGCTTGGACGCCGTGATGGCGTTGGACGGCACAACCCAGATGCTTACGCCTTCGCCGCGGCGGGTATAGACGTCACGGGCGGCCTCAATGGCCATTTCCGGATCGCTGGCGTGGATGCTGCCGGCATGCTTGTGGTCAAGGCCCGCCTTGCTGCGGATGAAAACTTCATACAGGGGCCAATCCTTGTCGTGTTCACTCATTTGGATGTCCTTCTCATTTTTTGTTGATCTTTGGTGATCAAAATTTCTATCGCGCCTCAGGCGGCAGCTTCTTTCTTTGCTTTTTGCTTTTCGGCATAGGCAGTGGCGGCTTCGCGCACCCAGGCCCCGTCTTCATGGGACTTGATATGGGTTTCCATCCGCTGCTTGTTGCAGATGCCGTTGCCGTGAATGACATTGTGGAACTCTTCCCAGTCGATCTCACCATGATCATAATGACCGGTTTCCTCGTTCCATTTCAGGTCCGGATCGGGCAGGGTAATGCCGAGGAACTCGGCCTGGGGCACAGTGGCATCAATAAACTCCTGACGGAGCTGGTCATTGGATTTGCGCTTGATCTTCCATTTCATGGACTGGGCGGAATGGGCGCTGTCCTTGTCGCTGGGGCCGAACATCATCAGGGAGGGCCACCAGAAGCGGTTGACGGATTCCTGTACCATGGCTTTCTGTTCATCGGTGCCGCGGGCCAGGGTCAGCAGCAGCTCATAGCCCTGGCGCTGGTGGAAGCTCTCTTCTTTACAGATCCGGATCATGGCCCGGCTGTAGGGGCCGTAGGAGCCCTTGGCCAGGGAGACCTGGTTGGTAATGGCGGCGCCGTCGACCAGCCAGCCGATGGTGCCGATATCAGCCCAGGTCAGGGCCGGATAATTAAAGATGGAGGAATATTTGGCTTTGCCGGCGTGCAGCTGTTCGATCATCTCGGCGCGGGACGTGCCGAGAGTTTCCGCTGCGCAATAGATATAGAGGCCGTGACCGCCTTCATCCTGGATTTTCGCCAGCAGGATGGCCTTGCGACGCAGGGACGGGGCCCGGGTAATCCAGTTGCCTTCCGGCTGCATGCCGATGACTTCGGAGTGGGCATGCTGTGACATCTGGCGCACCAGGGTTTTGCGGTATGCCTCCGGCATCCAGTCCTGCGCTTCAACCTTGATATCAGCGTCAATTTTTTCCTGGAACTGTTTTTCCAGCTGGGCCTGTTCCTCACTTGTGGGTTCAGCCAGTTTGATCGCTTTTTGAATGGATGTATCGCCGTACATGAGACCCCTTTCTATATGATTCCTGTGATAAAATCTGGCAACAATATGTTACAAAAATCCAAACAAATCAATAAAAAATGTATCACATTTTTATATGGTTGATTTTAAAGGAAAAAATATTCCCTAAAGACCGCCGAAACGCTGGTAGAAGATGGCGGACGGGGCCGGAAGCGGGCCGTCGGCGGTTTCCAGATTCTCGCTGAAATAGCGTTCCGATCCATCCAGCAGCAGCAGATAGATGTTGCGGCAGAGCTGGTGGGCGGAGGTGCCTTCCCATTGTGTCGGCAGCAGGCCGGTGGGCAGTAACGGATCCCTGAGCAAAATCTTGCGATAGTCGTGGATCATCAGGACCCGCAACAGGGCGCATTCCTCGTCGGAAGACAGCGGGGATTCCTTCAGGGATTTGTACACCGGCCGGTAACGGGTCAGGAACTCGTGATAATGATCGCCCAGATCGGCCAGGTCCCAGCATTCATGGACCAGCTTTTCCAGCGCCTTGCCGCTGGTCAGATTGTGCCGGGCCTTGTTGAGGATAATGGCTTCGTCATGGACGTCGTTCATTTCGAGGGTCTGTTTCAGGGCTTCCATATCCGGATTTGGGTGGGCCAGCAGACCGGCGGCCAGGTTGCCGAATCCGAGCCAGCCCAATTCCCGGCGCAAGGTATCCTTTTTCTGGCGCAGGTGGCCGGGCAGGAACACCAGGCACCAGGTGCCGTCCCAGTCTGTCTGGGGGCCGGCGTAAATACGCGGTGTGGCGCTCTGGAACCGCTTGCGGCCAGTCGCGGTCAGGGAGTAATAGCTTTTCCGGCCCACCTGATTGGGGGTCAGCCAGTTGTCCTTGCTGAGTCGGGAAATGGTGGTGCGCACCAGACGATCATTCAGGCCGAGCGGTTTCAGGAAATTGATCAGGCTGCCCAGCCAGACCGTACCGCCGCGCGGGGCGATGGCGTCGCCATAGACCGTCATGATCAGCGATCCGGCCCTGATCGGCTGGCGCTGCTGAAACTCTTTTATCAGTTTTTTTAATTGCGAGCTGGATGACATGTAAATATTCTTGTTGGGAATTCTGACACTAATAAAAATATACAATTCCAGTTTGTCTATCATTTCAGGCGAGAATATACAATGACAGATCAAGATGCCGGTGACAGCGAAAGTCCCCTGACCTTTGCCCAGCAGGTTGCCGACGCCATGTATGAAAAGGATGTCGCTGCCCAGCATATGGGCATAAAGCTTTCCAAGGTCAGCCCGGGCTATGCCGTCATGACCATGACGGTGACGGACAAGATGCTGAACGGACACGCTATCTGTCACGGCGGATATATTTTTGCCCTGGCGGACACTGCTTTTGCCTTCGCCTGCAATACCGCCAATATCACCACAGTGACCCTGAACGGCAATATTACCTTTCTTTCCCTGGCCCGGGAAGGCGACATGCTGACGGCTGTGGCGGAGGTGCAGAGCCAGTCCGGACGTACCGGCCTTTGTGATGTGGTCATCACCAACCAGGAGGGTACACGCATCGCCATGGTGCGTGGCAACAGCTATCGGGTAAAAAGCAAGATTGTCGCGGACATGCCGACGGCGGATCTCTAGGGTCACCCGGTTTTTGCTAATAATCCCATGACCAGCGAATGGACAGGCTGTTGTCCTGGTCCAGGGTCCGTTTGGTGACCAGGGACAGGCTTTTGGTCAGATCGACTTCCACCGACTGGGCGGTGGCGCCGGTGGTGCTGGAGGTGGTGATTTCCACATAAATATTGTTGCTGATATATTTTCCGCCGGAAATCAGGGTGCCGTGTTCGCCGGTAACATCAGAACCGATGGACAGCCGATCGATGCCGAGGCCGCCCCGCATCCGGTCCAGCATGCCGGGTCCGCCGCTGCCGGACAGGGCCTGGATGGAACTGGCCAGCTGCAGCGCTTCCCAGGCGGAAAGCTCCGTAACCGAGGTGCCGAACAGGATCCGGGACAATATTTCATCCTGCGGCAACTCCGGTGACGAGGTGATTGCCAGAGTGGGCTGAGCCGCCGTGCCGCCGATATTGATGAAGGCGTCCAGGTTGGCCATATTGAGTTCGGATTCGATATCCAGTTTGGGATCGTTGGAGGCGTTGCCGGGGAATCTGATTTCGCCCCGCGTCAGATTGAAGCGTTTGCCGGAAAAATCGAAGGTGCCGCGCACCAGGCTGATGGTGCCGTTGACGATGGCTTCCTCTGACGAGCCGGTAATCTCCAGATCGCCCGCCCATTCGGAATCGAGACCACGGCCACGGACGAAAACCCGTTTGGGCGCTTTCAGGGCCAGATCAAGAACCAGCGGGCCAAGGTGGCGTTTCTTCAGTGCCTCTTCATCCGCGTCAGCGTCGTGACCGTCGTTGATTTCCACCACATCGGTCTCAATCAGACTGCCGGGGCCCTGGTCAACCAGGTTGATGTCGGCACTGTTGACCTCCACGCTGCCGTTCAGGAGCAGGCGTTCTCCGTCCCTGGTCAGCGACAATTCTGTCGAGGCCATGATCTCCAGGCTGGGCTGGCGATAGAGCCGGGCCCTGTCAGCGCGGACTTTCATATCGGCACGGTAGGACAGGTCAGGAGTGAAGCTGACCCAGCCGTCGGCGCCGAGCGTGCCTTCTCCCCCGTCTGTGGCGGTGAAATGCTCAAGGGTGAGCTTGTTGTCGCTGATGGAGCTCTTCAACTCGATATTGTCGGCGACAAATCCGCTCTGAATGTTTTCATAGCGTCCGCCCTCCAGGTTAATTTCCCCTCCGATCAGGAAGTCCCGGACGCTGCCCCCCACCGTGACCCGGCCTTGGGTGGTGCCGGAAAGATCATGGTGATAGAGGTTCAGCATGGGCCACAGCGGGGCAATTTCCCCGGCCCAGTCCAGCTGCGCCGTCATCGGCGCGGTTTGATTGAGGCTGTATGAGCGGGCGGCATAGTCATAGTCTGTCGGGAGCTCTGCCGACAGGGTGATCAGCCGGTCGGCAGCCAGGTCCAGGCCGCCTTTGAGGGTCAGTTTGTCGCCGGTGGCCCCGATGGCCAGATCAAGCTTCAGGGCCGGATCAATGGCGTAAAGCTGGTAGGGAGTATCCAGCCTGGTCAGGGTCAGCTCCGCCTGTCCGGACAGATTGTCGGCACTGGCGGAGACATCAGCCGTGCCGTCGAGAATGCCGGTGAACGGCAGGTCCGGCACCAGGTTGTTGAGAATACGGAAATCCGCCATGCTGGCGACCAACCGGGCCATCAGCTTGTCAGCCGCGCGGCTAAAGGCGATTTCCAGCTGGCCTTCCCCAAGCGCGAGACGGGTCGGTTTCAGGGTCAGGGTCTGTCCCTGTTTCTCCAGGGTCAGGGGGGTGAGGCTGCTGACCGGAATATTGTTCAGCTGTCCGTCAAGGTTGCTGGTCAGGATCAGGATGCCAGTTTCTGACTGCTGCAGGTTTCCTTTGGCAGTGAGCGCCAGGGGATTATCCTCGGTGCCGGTGGCCTCAGTGTCGAAGGATGTTTTCCGGCCTTCCCGGGCAAGATTCAGGGCGAATTTGCCGAGTTCAATATCCGGCAGCGACAGGCCCTGCACTTCCGCGGACAGGTCGAGGGCCGGCAGGTTGTCAGAGGCCATCCACCGGCCGGACCAGCGGGACAGGCCCATGCCCAGAATATCGCCGGACGGCAACGCAAGGCGCAGGTCTTTGGCAGAGCCTTCTGTTGTGATTGCCTGGTATCCGTCCCGGTCTTCAAGGGTGAGGGCGGCCGAAAGCGTGCCTTCAAAAAGATCGACAACTTCCCCGGGGCTTTTGTTCGGAGGTTGGGTGCTGAGCGTAAATTGTCCGCTCAGGGGCGCGCCCGACGGTATATTCAGGTTACCCTCAGCCTGGAGCGGTCCCGCCAAGGCCGAAATGTCCGTCAGGTGAATGATGTTGTCGGCGCTGCGGCTGGTCGCTACCGACAGGTTTAGCGGACCGTAATTGGATTTGCCGCTCAACCGGACCGTTCCGGCGAGCGATTGTGCCACATCTTTGACGTCAGCGACCAGAACAAGGTCGCTCAGGGTCAGGTCCTGGAGGGTCAGGTTTTTCAGGCCGGTTTCTGCTGTCAGGTTTGGGGAGGCCAGGGGCCCCGACAGTGTGCCGGCAATGTCCAGCTTGCCGGCCAGCTTGAGATTGCCCGCGCCTTTCAGTTTGTCCAGATCTGTAAAAGACAACCGGTAGGGGCTGTCCTTCAGGATGCTGTCGGGATCAATGTCCAGCTCCGTGGTCAGGCCCACATGGGCGGCCTTGAGATCGGCTGCGATCCCCAGGCTGTTGTCCGGGTTCACGGTGGTCCGGATGGTCCCTGCCGGTGTAGCGCCGACCAGGCCATCCATTAGTGCATCGCCCAGCGCCAGATCCTTTCCTTTCAGGGTCAGGTCCAGGACCAGTGGTGTGGTTTGGTCCTGCTGCTCGAGAGAGAAATCCACATTCAGGGCGCCGGCGAGCCTGTCCGCCAGATGGTCCAGGGAACTGGCGAGGCTACCCTGCAGGGACATCTTCTGACCTGCGAGACCGACGGAGCCTGTCACCTGCAGCTGCTGCAGGTCGTTCCCTGCGGTCAATTGCTCCAGCAGCAGCACATTCTCGGTGAGGTTGATGGTGCCCTGGCCCTGCCAGCTGACCGGCAGCGGGATATAATGGTCAAGGTTCACCTGTCCGGGTATTAAGATATTACGGAGCTGGCCCGTGTTGCTGAAACGAATACCACGGTCCGTCATTTCTCCCTGAAGAGACGTCGCGATTTCAAACCGGCTGTCGTCTTCGGTGTGAAAAACGACCTTGTCCGTAGCTAGGGTGAAAACCGGCCTGGAAAATGTGCCGTTGACGGCCCCCCTGACCAGCAGGGGGTCAAGGCTGGCGCCATTGAAACGGAAAGCTTGTTTGAGCTCGGCTGTGTAGCCGACATTATCGAGCACGGTCAGGTCCTCGGTATGCAGCCGTCCGTCAGCTTTGAGGCGCGCCGCATGGGTTTCCAGCTCAATGGACAGATGTTTGAGGTTTTTCTCCTGTTCCGGTTTCAGCAGTACCGCAAGCCGCAGTTTGTTCCCCAGCAACTCCACATCCCGGAGGGCTTCTTGTTTGGCCGGGTCGATATCCGCGGAGATGGAGAAAACCTCCTTGCTGTTGCTGATCAGGGCTTCCCCCAGTTCAACCTCGCCCTGCTGGACGATCAGACGGCCGGCCCAGTCATGGCGCGGGCCTTTTCCTTTCAGCAGGACCGCAAAATCCTCATCAAGGTCTGTGCCGGACAGGGCGGCGATCAGGCCCCGGGCGGGTATATAGAGTTGCCCGTCGATGGCGAGAAAGTCCGTCGGCCGGTCAAAGGTCAGGTCGAGGGCAAGTTCTTCCCGGATATCGCCGAGCCGTGCCAAAAGGAAGCCGAGGACAAGCTGACCCTCAGTGGTTTCGGAAAAGCGGCCATAGCTGGTCAATTGTGTGGTGCGACCGGTTACAGGCCGCTGGAGATTGATCTCCGGCAGGTCAAATTCATCAATCCGCAGGTTAACAGGCAAACTGGGCAAGGCGAGCGGTGAGGACGGCTCGGCCGGAGCTTCGGTTTTCGTCGATGAAGGGCGACGGCTGACATTGAATTCTTTGGCCTGCAGGCTTGAAATATGAACCGTGCCGGCGACCAGCTTCCAGGGCGCCCAGCTGGCCCGGATGGCGCGGAGTTCCGCCCAGGTACCCTTATCATCCTTGAAACGAATGCTGTCGATGCGGAAAGTCCCTAGCAGGGTGCCGGAGATTTCGCCGATTTCGATGCCGGAGGTCTCGTCTCCCAGTTCCCCGTTGAGCCAGTTGGTCAGATGGCGTTTGCCGTAAGGGCTATCCAGGACCAGCAGGCCGGTTCCCGCCGCCGCCAGCAGCAGGGTCAGGATCAGCGCGGTCCAGACCGCCGGCCGGATCCACTTCCCTTGGGAAAAATATGTGCCCGGATCAAATTTCATCAGAAGGCCTGCCCCAGGCTGATATAGAGATGAAACCGGCTTTCCCCCGGCAGCCGGTTAAGCGGGGTGGCGGCATCGACCCGGAGCGGCCCGAAACTGGTGTGATAGCGAACGCCAAGGCCGGCGCCCCAGCGGAAACCGTCAAAGCCGGGCAGGGTGCTCTGATAGACATTGCCGCCGTCCATGAACGGTACCACGCTCAGGTTGTCACTGATATGAACACGGATTTCCCCGTTAATTTCCGCCACGGACCGGCCGCCGATGGGATCGCCATCACTGTCCTTGGGACCGATATCCTGGTAGCCGTAGCCGCGGACCGATCCCCCGCCGCCACTGAAAAAACGTTCCTTGGCCGGCAGTTCGTCAAAGCTGATGCCGTAGACGGACCCGGCCCTGACCCGGGCGGCAAGGACGATGTCATGGTCGCCGTCCAGCGGATAGTAGGCGCTGGCATGGACTTCACTGCGCAGGTAAAATTCGTTGGCGCCGTTAAAGATGAACGTCGGAGCGGTGGCCAGGGAGACCCTGAATCCTGTTGTCGGGTCGAGGATATCATTGGAATTGTCCCAACGCACACCGGCCGGCAGGGCCGCGAGCCAATAAGTGCGGTCATTGTCGGAGTTGCTGATATCGGCATATTGGCCAAAGACCGACAGGTTGGCGGCGATATGTTTCGTCAGCAGACGCTCGAGGCCGACACGGGCCTCTCCGGTCAACGCATCATAGGCATCGGTATTTTCATTCTTGGCGCTGGTTTCGAGGGACAGGGTCTGGTCCAGCCGCCGGAAATTCGGTTTGTCCAGCCGGGCTGTCAGCGATTGTTCGATTTCTGCCAGATGGGCGCCGATCAGCAGCCGTTCCCCATTGCCGAAAATATTGCGGTGCTGCCAGGAAGCGTTGCTGCTGAGACCGTCACTGGTGGCGTACCCGCCGGAGACGCTGATGGTCCGGTGCTTGTTTTCCACCAGTCGGACCATGATGTCCCGGTCCGGCCCTTCCTGTTCCGCCAGGCTGATGTTGACGCTCCTGAACAGGCCGGTTTTGACCAGTCTGGCCCTGAACTCATCAACCTGTTGCTGGTTGTAGAAACTGCCCGGCTGCCAGCCGACCATCCGTTGCAGGTAGCTCTGGTTGATGGAGGAGAGCCCCTCGAACCGGGCGTTGCCAAAGTGCAGGCGCGGACCGGGGGAGACCATAAATTCCACTGATGCCGTTCGCGTGGCATGATCGACAATAATCTTGCGGTCATCCGCTGTGGCGAGGGGATACCCCAGGTCGGGAAAGATCACAATCATTCTGGTCTGGGCGGTCAGTATATCTTCCGAGCGCAGGGGCGCATCCGGTGACAGGTCAAGGGCCTGCAGCGCCTGCTGTCTGGTTTCAGGGTCCGGATCGACACTGTAGCTAATCTCGACCTTACTCAGCGTAAAACGTGGCCCGGGATCAACGGAAATGAGGATATTGAATTTATTTTGATGGCGGGAGAGTTTTTCGCTGATACCGCTCTCATAATATCCTTCGGCCCGCAGGATACGCTGCAGCAGGTCCACATCCTGCCTGAGGCGCGCCCGCAGATTAGAGACAGAGACAAGGTTTTCGGATTTCCGGTTACGCAGGACAGAATGATCTTCAAAGGTCTGGCGGACCCGGTCTTCACCAAGGCTCTCAAGTCCCCTGAGTTCCAGGTTGTAGGAAAAACCGTCCCGGGCGGCAGCCGGGTCTGTGGCCAGGGCGAGCAAAAGAAACAGGATCCCGCAAAAGCCCATAGACATGGCGCGTTGAAAAAAGGGACGGGAGCCTGGTGATTTATTCTCTTCTGCCTGCAAAGACGGGAATTCCTGACTTGAACTGTAATTTTCTGCCCGGAGGGCAGTCTATGCTTAGATTTTGTCCGAATTATATCGGCATTGCCAATCTTGGGCCAAGAAAAAACCCTGCATTGTTAATACAGGGTTTGAATTTTCTGTAAATTGGTCAAAAAGACCATGGTTCCGGTTTTATGATTCGCTCATGTTATGGAGCCGGTGAACTTGATGCAGGGACGCGAGTTGGGCGTATATTGCCGGCAGCAGGCCCAGTTTGCGCAATTCCTCAAACTCTTCAGCGGGAAGCGCATCTAATTTTTTTTCATCGATGAAAAAAATTCCCCGGATGTTGTAGTTCTCTCCATCGTTCTTGCTGTTTATTGCGAGCGTGTTTTCTGCAATTAGTTCCTTGTCTGCAAGAAGCTTGATCAATTGTCTGGAAACCTGGATGTGATCAAAATGTTCCATGACCATTTTTTTGCAGTTCTCAAGGAATTCAGTTCCCTTTCCTTCTTCATCGAAAAGTGCGTGTCCTTCGGATTCACTGACGTGGGGGCTGTTTTCATCCACGGTGAGGACGAATTCGTTCTTATCCTTGTTCGGCGTTCTGGCCAGGCTGAACGGGTGAATTGCAACGCTCGCAGGGGCATAGACGGCGTTCCAGGAGCCATCTTTTACAACCAGGTTTTCACCGGGTTTCAGGCCCATCATGGCCACCGCATGAAACTCATCGCTTTCCTGCGGTTTTACAAAAGCGATTGGCAGGCTGCTGGCCATTTTTACAAATTCATGTAAAGCCAGCGGCGCAACATGCTGGTCCCTGATATGTGCGAAGCCAGCATTTTCTTTGATTTTCAGATTCCGATGAGCCTCGTGATTAACAGTGGAAAACTTGGCAGTCATTTTCTATCCCGTATATTGTCGATACCGTTTTGCCCGGCTTTTACAATACAATCGCCGGATATAATTCAGGACGCCAGTTGTATTGTGTTTACTGTGAAAAAACAAGGCTGGAGGCGGAGGAATATAATTAGTTGCACTTTTTTACTTTGTTGTTCAGCATGAATGACGGAGATGAAGATGAGAGCCGGGAACGTTAAGTCATGATCAGCAAGCGATTGTCGGTAAGCCATGAGCACTGGCCGCTCAGGGAACCGTTCCGGATTTCCCGGGGGGTGAAGACCGGCGCGGACGTTATTCACGTTACCATTACCTGCGATCAGGTAACCGGTCACGGTGAGTCCGTGCCCTACGCCCGCTATGGGGAAACCATCGACAGCGTACTTGATCAGATCAATGGCATATTACCCGATGTGGAGGAGGGCATTCATCCCGAGGAGCTGCTGGAACTGTTGCCGCCCGGCGCCGCCCGCAATGCGGTCGATTGCGCCTTGTGGGAGCTGATGGCGCGATGGCAGGGCAGGTCTGTGGCTTCCCTTCTCGGCCTTGAAATGCCGACCGAGCTGGAAACGGCGATCACGATTGGCGTTGATGACCCCGCAAAAATGGGGGAAAAGGCCAGGCAGAATAGCACCGCACCGTTGCTCAAGGTCAAACTGGACCGGGAACAAATTCTCGACCGGGTACGCGCTGTGCGGGCGGCGGCCCCGGCCAGCCGGATCATCCTGGATCCCAATGAGAGCTGGACAATGGATATCCTGCGGTCGATTGATGAGGATCTCGCCGCACTGGGCATCGATCTGCTGGAGCAGCCTTTGCCTGCCGGTGAAGATGAAGGACTGCGGGACTACCGGCCGCGGGTGCCGGTCTGTGCCGACGAAGCCTGTCACACTTCCGGCGACCTGCCGGCGCTGAAGGGAAAATATCAATATATTAATATCAAGCTGGACAAGACCGGCGGCCTGACCGAAGCGGTCAGGTTGCGGCAACAGGCGCTGGCGCAGGGCTTTGGCCTGATGGTCGGGTGCATGGTGGCCACCTCGCTGTCTATGGCTCCGGCGGTGCTGTTGTGCGCGGGTGTGGAGTTCATTGACCTCGATGGGCCTTGGTGGATGGCCAGGGACCGTGCCGGCGGTTTTCAAATTGACGACGGCATGATTCGGGGAATTTCCGGCGATTTCTGGGGTGGGACAGAGGTTTCCAAACCAGCGGATTAGTGACCGGTGTTTTTTGTTTCTCCTGTCAGTAAAAAGACTTAAGATGGCGGCCATGATAAAAATGCCAAAACAATTATTGCTTCTGTCGCTTATCCTGTGTGGCTTTCTCCAGCCGGTTTATGCTGAAAATGCCGTCTGTATTTTTGACGATGTGGAATTTAAAACCGATTTTCCCACAGCCCGCCTCAACGGATGCCGGGAAAAGGACGGCGAATATTTTCTGACCATCAAGCCGGAGAAGAAACCGATCAATCCCAGCCCCTGGTATGCCTTTCGGGTGATCAGTGAGGACACGGGCCGCATTGCCATTACGTTGAATTACGAGGTTGGCAAACATCGTTACTGGCCCAAATTCAGTATCAACGGCCGGGACTGGTACCGGGTAAATGAAAACGACCTGGAAATTGCCGAGGATGGAAGGTCAGCCCGCATCACCGTCAAGGTGAAGGCGGAGGAGCCCCTGTGGATTGCCGGACAGGAAATCTTCACCAGTCGCCAGCATACCCTGTGGATGCTCAGTGCAGCCCGCACTCACGATTTCCTCGATATATACGATCTCGGCAAGTCCTCCGGGAACAGGGAGATTTACAAGCTTGAATCCCGGGCGGCCTCGCCGGAGGCAAGGACCATTCTGCTGCTGGGACGGCAGCATCCGCCGGAAGTCACCGGTGCCCTGGCCATGGTCCCCTTCATGGAGGCCCTGTTTGCCGACACCGAACTGGCCCGGCACTTCCGCGCCAGATACCGCATCGTGGCAATTCCCAACCTCAATCCGGATGGAGTCGCCCTGGGCAATTGGCGCGGCAATAAAAACGGTCAGGACCTGAATCGGGACTGGGGCAGGTTTACCCAGCCGGAAACCGAGCTTGTGCGCCGGGAGATGACGCGGTTTGGCGAGGGTCGGGACGGGGCGCTGGCCCTGATGCTTGACTTTCATTCAACCTGGGAAAATCTGCTCTATACCCAGCCGGAGGCGGAGCCGACACAGCCGGAAAATTTTGCAGCGGCCTGGCACCAGGCTGTCATGGCGCGGGCGGGAGATATTCCCTTCCGTCTCGCCCCGGAAGACAGTGATCTGGAAAAAGGGACGTCCAAGGGATATTTTTATGCGGCTTACGGCATTCCCGCCATCACCTATGAAATGGCTGATGACGCGGATCGCGACAATATTCACAGACTGGCCACCATTGCGGCCGAGGAAATGATGAAAATCATGCTGGCCGACTGATCTTGTCTGACAGCCAGGGCTTCCAGTCACGACGGCAGTACAGTTGACAGATGTCAATGAACTTTCCGCGCAGACAGGTCATTGTTCATCATGGTATAATTCGGGGCTCGGGGAAGATATTTTTGGCAGATGCCGCTTTCACGGGTTATCCTTCAGGAAAAGGAGAATGTCATGACTGGAAAAGAAGCTCATCATGGGCGCGGTGATCGCCTGATCAAGGAAGAAATCCACGATCCCTATATGAAACGCAGCAAGCCGGCCGAACCGACGGTCTGTCCGTCCTGCGAGGTGGTGTTCAGTAACGGCAGATGGCACTGGTCCGACCAGAAGCCTGCAGGCGCCCATGAGGAGTTCTGTCCTGCCTGCCAGAGAATCAGGGACAAGGCGCCGGCCGGTTTCCTGACGCTGAGCGGGGACTTTCTTGCCGAACATCGGGATGAAATCATGAACCTGGTCCATAACAAAGTGGAGCAGGAAATGCAGGAGCATCCGTTCAATCGGCTGATGGCGTTTGAGGAACAGGACGATGGCAGTCTCCTGCTTTCTTTCACTGACCTGCATTTACCGCGCGGAGTGGGGGAAGCCCTGCAGCATGCTTACAAAGGCGAGCTGAAAATTGATGCCCCCAAGGATGAATTTCTTGTGCGGGTCTACTGGCAGCGTTAGTGTCTCTCTGTACTCTCAAATAACGTGAAATAATAAACGGATGCAGATAGAATTTTTTGGTGCAACACGGGAAGTGACCGGCTCGTGTTACTTGTTGCGAGTCGGTGACTATAAGATCCTCGTGGAATGCGGCCTGATCCAGGGCAGCTACGAACATGAACGGCATAACGACGATCCATTCCACTTTAATCCCAGGAATATCGATGCTGTGGTTCTCACCCATGCCCATCTTGATCATTCGGGGCGGTTGCCATTACTGATCAAGCGGGGATACAGGGGAAAAATATACACCCACCGCGCCACATCGGACCTTTGCCGTATCATGCTGGAGGATTCCGGCTATCTGAATGAAAAAGATGCCCTGTGGGAAAACAAGAGACGCAAGCGCAAGGGCAAGGAACTGGTCGAGCCCCTCTATACTCGCAAGGAAGCGCGCCTGGCAGGAAGACATTTCCATTCAGTGGAATATGGCAAACGCATACAGGTCCTGCCCGGCATTCACCTGACGCTCCGGGATGCAGGGCATATTCTGGGATCGGCCATTGCCGAACTGGAGCTGGATGACGGCAGTAAGAAACGCAAGGTGGTGTTCAGCGGCGACCTTGGTCACCGGGGCGCGCCGAT